>DASYFZ010000012.1:0-4414 GCA_036000295.1 Solirubrobacteraceae bacterium | reverse complement strand
TCGTCGAGCTTGAGCTTGGCGGACGGGTCGATCGGATCGAGGCGATCCTTCTCGTAGATCGGCTGGCGCAGCACGATGCCCCAGCGGCCGTCGCGCCGCTCCAGGAAGTCGTAGAAGCGCCCCGTGCAGACGACGTCGACGGTGACGCCGTCGAGCTCGGCGCGCTGTGAGATCGTCATCTTCGTCTGCGCGATCGCTCGCTCCCCGGCGATGTCGACCGTAAACCCGCCGAGGAAGTGCAGGATGCTGACGCCGCGTTCGAACCCCTCACGGCTGACGCGGATGAAGTCGGGCGCCGGGCCCTGGAACCAGGTCGCCATCATGAAGCCGTCGTCGTGCCAGACGGTCGCAAACCGCTCCCAGTCGCCGGCGTCGCGCCACAGCGCCCAGTTCTCGACCAGCTCGCGGATCAGCAGACGGTCGTCGGCGGCGCTCATGCGTCCTCCACGGTGGGCGGCGCCGGGATCTGGCTGGTTGGAGGTATCGGCGGCCCCGTCGCCTCGCCGCTGACGTCGGGCGTGCCGTAGGTGTGAAACGTCTCGATCGTCTTGACGCCCCAGGCCTGACCACGCGCGCGCTCCGCCTGGCTCCAGGCGACGGGCTCGTAGTCGGGGTCGTAGATGAAGTGCGTGCCGGTGGTCACCTCGACGCGATTGCCGCCGGGCTCGTACACGTACAGGAACATCCCCTGAGCAACCGCGTGCTTGGACGGCGCCGCCTCGATCGGCACGTCGGCGTCAAGGCAGATGTCGGCCGCGCGCAGGCATTCCTCGCGCGTGTCGACAAAGAACGCGAGGTGATGCAGGCGGCCGCTCGCTCCCGCGTGGTCAGCCACGTAGATCAGCTCATGGGCGGCGATCGTCAGGCTCATCCACGCCCCGGACTCGGTGCCGTTGTCGAGGATGACCTGCTCGTAGAGCCGATAGCCGAGCTGCTCCTGGGCGAAGCGGCGGTTGGCCGCGACGTCGGCGGCGAGCACGTTGATGTGGTCCAGGCGCTTGACGCAAACACCGCGACCCGTGTACCGCCCCGGGACGTTGCGAAGCGCCGGGCGCAGGTGCGGCGGCGGCTGATAGCGCTCGGCCTCGTAATAGAGCTCCATCGGGTGCCCGTCGGGGTCGGTGAACTGGTACGCAGGTCCGTGGCCGACGTCGCCCTCGATCCAGCCGTTGCCCAGCCCGGTCTGTTCGATCGCCTCCACGCGGCGGTACAGGGCCGGCTCGCTCCACGCGCGAATCGCCATGTGGCCGAGGCCGGGGAGCTTGGACTCGGTCAGCTTGAGGCTGTAGCGCTGGTAGTCGCCCCAGCCGCGCAGGTACACCGACTGGCCCTCGCGCTCCTCGATCTCCATCCCGAAGATGTCGACGAAGAACCGCAGGCTGTCCTCGGGGAACGGCGTCAGCAGCTCGGCGTGGCCGATGTGCGCCAGGTCGTTGATCGGCTCGCTCATCGCCCCACCTCCACGCGCTCGCGCAACCCGTCGAGGTCGTAGGACAGGGCGCCGCGCTCGAGCTTGGAGCGCTTGACGCGCTCCTTCTCGGCGCGCTCGCGAGCGGCCTCCAAGACCTCCGCGGTCCGCTCGCTCTCCACGACAGCGACGCCATCGACGTCGAGCACGATCGCGTCGCCGTGGCGGATCTCGGCGCCGCCCACGATCACCGGCTCCCCAATCACTCCCGGCGCGTCCTTCGTGGCGCCGCGGACCCGGATCCACCGCGCCCAGATCGGCAGGCCGAGCTCGACCAGGTCCTCGAGGTCGCGCACGGACGCATCGACCAGCAGCGCAGCGGCGCCGTGCGCCTTGGCCTGCGTCGCCAGCAGTTCGCCGATCAGCGCGACCGGCCGCGGCTCGGGCATCGTCAGCACGAGCACTTCACCGGGCTGGACCTCGGCCATCGCCGCGTGCACCATCAGGTTGTCGTCCTGGCCGCAGCGCACCGTCCGCGCGGGACCGGCGGCGCGCGAGCCCGGCACCACCTGGATCAGGTCCGCCTCGACGTAGCCACGTCGCCCACCGGCCTCGTACACGGTCGCCGAGCCGAGGCTCGCGAGCTCCGAGAACACGTCGGTCATAGGGCTTTCACCACCTGGGGAATCACTCTCTGAAACGCCTCGGCCTGCCTGATGTCGGCGTTGCCCGACGCTCGCCGGGCGTGATTGCCGCGGTGGTCGGCGCGCTGCGTGTAATAGGTCTGGAGGTACTTCTGGGCCTTCATCTCAGCCATCGCGGCGATCTTCTTATCCATCACCGCGGTGATGTCCACGAACGTCGTCGGCATGAAGTTGCACAGCTCCGGCTGATGGGGCTCGAACAGGAACAGCGCCGGCGGCGTGACCGTCCCGAACGCGCTCGCCACGCCGGCGCCGGCTGCGAGGCTGCGAGCCCTGGACACCGCGGCGTACGCAACCGGGTGGTCGGGGTTGAAGGGGTCGGTGTCGGTGTGCGTGATCAGCACATCGGGCGCGAACTCGCGGATCTTGTCGGCGATCAGGTTCAGCGCGTCGGTGTCGATCTGGAGCGGATAGTCGCCGAGGTCCAGGCATTCGAACTCCGCGCCGAGCGCGCCTGCCGCTCGCTCGGCCTCGCCGTGGCGGACCTGCTTGACGTTCTCGATCGTCTGGCCGTCCTCCTTCCACAGCTCCCCGGACTCGCCGCGCTCGCCGTATGACAAGGCGATCACCTTGGCCGACCCGCCGGTGGTGGCGTTGACCGCGACGGCGCCGCCGGAGCGCCACACGAAGTCGGCCGAGTGCGCGCCGATCACGAGCATGCGCGTCATTTGCCCGCCACCCTGCGCGTGTTCTCAACGGCCATCACGTGCACCTCCTCCTCGTCCAGGCCGGCCTCGAGCAGCCGGTCCACCATCAGCGCCATCCCGTCTTCCACCTCGGGGTTGAAGATCTGGCCGAGGTCGGTCGACAGCACCGAATGCTCGGGGCCTGTGGCGCGGATGTTGTCGATCCACGCCTCCCAGGTGATCTTGCCGGTGTGCGGGGTGGTGAAGCAGCGCTCGAGCAGCGCGCCGCGCTCGACGAGCGCGTTCTGATCCTCCACCGACAGGTCCTGCGAGGGGAACTCGGGATGCGTGATCACGATCTGCGCAACGCCCTCCTCGCGCGCCGCGTCGACGACCGCGAAGATCTCGTCGCGGCCCAGGTGACCTGTGGCGAGGAGCATCCCGTGGCGCGCAATCATCGCGAGCACCTCGCGTGTCGCGGGCAGCAGCGCGCCGGACTCGTCGACGACAGGCACGGTCTCGATCTCGATCCCCTGTTCGCGCAGGTCGAGCTGCAGCCGCACCCACACGGGGACCTTCGCGCCGGGCGCCGCCTCGCGCTCGTGCGACTCGTTGACGGAGTCCACCGTCGGCATCCAGACCGTGCGAGCACCTTCGCGCGCGGCGATCTCGACCGCCAGCGGGTTCATCCCGCCGACGGCGCGGTTGAGCGCGATCGCGCCCAACGCCTCGATGCCGGGGACGGCTTTGCGCACGACGGCGGCGCGCTCGGCGGTCGACGTGTAGTGCGACTTGAGAATGAAGCCGTCCATCCCGAGCTCCTGAAAGCGCCGCGCGAGCGAGATGTCGTCGATCTTGCGCTCGACGACGTCGGGGCCGACGTGGATGTGGGTGTCGTAGGCGCCCTGCAGGAGCTTGCGCGCGCGCTCGGATGGGTGGTCACTCATGCTTCGGCTCTCCGCAGTGCGTCGGCGACGTGCGAGAGATGCGTACGCATCGCCTCCTCGGCCGCGTCGCCGTCGCCGGCAGCGATCGCGTCGACGACCGCCGTGTGCTCTGCAAACGACCGCTCGCTGCGGCCGGGCAGCAGGATCGTGCGGTACTGAAAGCGCACGAGCTGAGACTTGAGCGCGGAGATCAGGCGCGTCGCCGTGTCGTGCCCGGCGATCTCGAGCAGCTTGCCGTGCAGCACCGCGTTCTGGTCTGAGGCGCCGAGCAGGTCGCCGCCGTTCAGGAGCGCACTCATCCGGGCGAGGATCGCGCGGAGGTCCGAGATGTCGTCGGGGGTCGCGTTGTGCGCGGCCTGCCGCGCCGACAGCCCCTCGAGCACCGCCCGCGCCTCGAGGATCTCGACCGCCTCGTCCTTGCCGATCAGCCTCACCCTTGCGCCGCGGTTGCGCTCGTGCTCGACCAGTCCCTCCTGCTCGAGTCGCACCAGCGCGGCGCGGACGGCGGACCGCCCGACCCCGAGCGTCCGCGCGAGGTCGATCTCGATCAGCCGCTCGTTGGGTTGCAGGCGGCCGCTGACGATCGCCTCGCGCAGCTCGTCCTCGGGCCTCGCGGCCAGATTGTCGACAATCTTGTCGACCATGGCAACAATGCTAGGCGCACAGTCAAGTCGCCTCCCCCACCACGATCTCGAGCAGTAAGGGCTCGCCGCGCTGTGCCAACCCGGG
>DASYFZ010000712.1:0-2313 GCA_036000295.1 Solirubrobacteraceae bacterium | reverse complement strand
CCAGGCAACCGGTCGGACTGCACCGCGGTCGTTATCCGCGACGGCTTCAGTGCCCATGATGACTCCAAGTCACTAGATAGGACGATCGTTCGTGCTTACTCCATGGCCAATATACGACCGTTCGTGCTAACTTGTCAAGGGTGACGCGAGTTTCCGATCAGCGAGCATCGTCCCGGCCGACCCGCAGGCATCGGTCCGACGGCGAGCGCACCCGAGCCGCGATCCTGCGTGAGGCGGCGAGAATGGCGACCGTCGAGGGCCTCGACGGCCTGTCGCTCGCACGGCTGGCCGACGCCGTCGGAATGAGCAAGAGCGGGCTGTTCGCACACTTCGGCTCCAAGGAGGAGCTGCAACTGGCGACGATCGACGCGGCGAGCACGATCTTCGACGAACTCGTCATCGAACCCGCGAGCACGGAGGCGGCAGGCCTGCCGCGGCTACGGGCCTACGTCGCGCTGTTCCTCCAGCATGTCGAGGAAGCCGTCTTCCCGGGAGGATGTTTCTTCGTCTCGGCCATGAGCGAGCTTGACGCTCAGCCAGGCCCAGCCCGCGACGGCGCGCTGGCGTTCAGCCAGCGCTGGCTCTCACTGCTCGCCCGGCAGGTCATGGACGCGCAGGCAACAGGCGAGCTCGATCCGGCCGCGGATCCGTCGCAGATCGCCTTCGAGCTCAACGCGTACATGGTCCTGGGCAACATGCAGTTCGTCGCCACCTCAGACCCGGCAGCCCTGGACCGCGTCCGCCAAGCGGTCGACTCGCGCCTGGCCACGCTCACGGTCTAGCGCTGCAAGGGCACGGTGCTCAGTACGCCCGCGACGTGCTGGCGCCCGCGGTGAAGCCTGGTTGTGATCGTCGTCTCGCGGGTGCGCAGCGATTGCGCGGCCTCGCGGTAGGACAGGCCGAGCAGGTCGACCGCGATCACGGCGTCCCGGTAGCGGGGTGGCGCGCTCGCGATCGCTTCCATGATCTCGCGTGCGCCGAACCGGGCGTCGTCGTCGGTGACCGCATCGTCCTCGAACAGCTCGCGCGTCACCGCGCGCGCCGATGCGACGCGGTAGCGGCTGGAGTATGTGTTGCGAAGCGCTCGCATGAGATAGCCGATCTCGTTGTGATTGCGGATCCACCGGGGCCGCTGGAGAACCTGGGCGAACGTCTCCTGGACGAGATCCTCGGCGTCGTGCCGTGATCCGCACATCGCCCAGGCTGCCCGATAGAGCGGGTCGATGTATCGCGACAGGCGGTCGGGGTCGAGCGCCTGCGGAGCGTCGGCGCGTTGGAGAGCGCTAGCCGACATCGGCCATCTCCGGTTCGACAACGATCGCTTCGACGATGTGCTCAACTGGGAGCCCGGCGAGATGTGCACAGCGGCGCACGCTTTCAACCGAGGCCGCCTCGTACACAAGCAGGCACGTTTCATCCTCGGGGACGAAGATCACGAGCGAGAGCCGGACCGCCGCCCCCTCGCGCCGGACCTGCCCGGCGCATGTGCGTGCGCGCTGCGCGCGGGCGAGCACGGCGTCGCGCTCATTCCGCGAGACGTAGAGCTCAAGCATGAATTCGCCCATGCGTTGAACCTACGCTGCCTGGGGTCAACGCGAAATCACGGAAACCCTCAAACTTTGGGCGCTACCCGGCGGCAGAAATCCGACTTGCGAGCTGCCCGCGCGAGCGTACGCCAAGCTTCGCGTAGGCGTGCGAGAGGTGCACCTCCACGGTGTGCACGGTGACATACAGCGTCTGGGAGATCTCCTTGTTGGACAGGCCGGCGGCCGCGAGCTCGACGATGCGCGTCTCGCTCGGCGTCAGCTCGCCGCTGGGGGCCGGCCGGCGCGCGCCGACGCGCGCCAGCTCCGAGCGCGCCTGCTCGGCCCAGCCGTCGGACCGCAGCTCCTCAAACGCCGCCACGGCTGCCTGCAGCGTTTCGCGCGCCGCTCCCCATTTCTTGAGTCGCCGCTGCGCGCGGCCGAGGGGGAGCAGCGAGCGCGCACGATCGAACCGCAGACCGAGCCGCGTGTAGTCCGCTGCCGCTTGCGTCAGCGCCGCGACCGCATCCTCGTCGTAGGCATCGGACGCCAGACGCATGGTCGCGGCGCACCGTTGCGCGGTCACGGTTGCCCACGGGTGATGCTGTTCATCGGCGAGCTCCTGCAGGCGTCCGGTGACCGCGAGCGCTTCGTCGAGCGCGCCCAGCTCCGTGAGTGCCTCGACGAGGTCGGGGGCGACCGGGAACACGCCGGGTTCGTCGACGTGCTCGCGTCTCGTGTGGTCCCAAACCGAGCGCAGGCTCTCGACGGCTCGCTCGGGCTCGTGAGC
>DASYFZ010000700.1:0-5452 GCA_036000295.1 Solirubrobacteraceae bacterium | reverse complement strand
TTGGCTTGGCCGCGGAGCGAGCACGCTGGTTCAGGTTATGCTCTGAAGCCGAGTCCGTGATGGGGAGTCGACTAACTCAGGAGCAGGTCGACGACCTCCGCGGAGAGAGTCGCTGGCCTCCGGCCATAGTGCTTTGCGTTGCGATCGCCGTCCCTCTACTGCTGCCCGATCGCTTCAGCCTGGCGTCGAAGTGGATCGAACCGGCACTGCTGGCGCTGCTGCTCGTGGCGCACATCGTCGCCGACCCGGGACGCATCGACCGGCAGTCACGCGCCACTCGCGCGATTGGCGTCGGGCTGCTGGTCGTCCTCGTCGTGGCGGCGACATCACAAGCGATCGTGCTGACGGTCGAATTGGTGAATGGCAACAGGGCGCTGAACAACCCGCATGAGCTGCTCTCATCCGGAGCGCTGGTTTGGGTGGAAACGATCATCGCGTTCACCTTTGCCTACTGGGAGATCGATGCAGGTGGCCCTGCGGCGCGCGCTCATCGCACGGCAAAATACCCCCACCTAGCGTTCCCGGAGCACATGAACCCGGCCCTCGCGCCCCCCGGCTGGCGACCGCTGTTCCTCGATTACCTTTACCTTGGCCTGACAAACGCGACCGCGTTTAGCCCGACCGACGTCATGCCGCTGCGGCATTGGGCCAAGCTGACCATGGGCGTGCAGTCGTTGATCTCGCTGATCATTCTCGGGCTCGTCGTCGCACGCGCGGTGAATATCCTCACCTGATGGGAGCTGCGCCTGTAACGCCGTCAATTTGCGAACCTCGGCGGCGCGGTCAAACCGCAGCGCAGCGGCACCGCGCAGCGGGTGCGGCTAGAAGCGCAGCGCGCCGTGCTGGCACCGCCCCGTGGGACCCCCGGCACCCCGTGATGCACGCCGCGCCGCCGGATCACTGGGACTGCTGCCTCCGGACACACGCGCTCACGACGCCGCGCTGGCTCCTATGTACGCGCGAGGTTCCGCATCTGCGATGCGGCCCCAGATCCCAACCCAGGGTTCGGGTTTCGGACGTGGTGAGGAAGCCGTCGCGACTCAGCGTCTCCAGCGGTACGGCGTAGTCGTTGATACGCAGACCAGGCCGGAGCGTTCGAGGATGGGGCGCGAGTATTCGGTCGAGTCGCTGTGGATGAGCGTCTTGCCGGCCTGCAGCGCCGATCTGGCCCGTGCGGCGGTCAGTGCCCGGTAGATGCCGAGGCCGCGCCATTCGGGCCTGGTTGCACCACCCCAGATACCAGCGAACTGGGTCCCACGGACCGGTTCGAGTCGTCCTGCGCTGATGATCTGTCCCTGACTCTCGGCAACCCATAGCTCCATGCCGTCGACGACTGTCAATCGCCGCAGCAAAGCGTCGGCCACTTCATCCGAGTTGGTGTCCTCGAAGACTGCGCCGGTCATCGCGCACATGGCGCGCACGTCGGGCTCGCTGGTGACCCGTCGCAATTGCACGCCGGCAGGCGCGGGAACGTTGACGGCCAGAGTGCGCGCCTCGCCGATCATGATCGACTCAAGATCGTCCGGGGTGAATCCGTTGCTCAGCAAAGAATCGTGCAGGCCCGGCGCATGGTCGTGCCCGCGGGTCTTCCACTCGACCCGATTGATCCCCGGGTCCCGCCGGTAGTGGGCCACAGCCTCCGTGGCCAAGCGCTGGATTGTCTGGAGGTCTGCTCCGCCGAGATCCTTGTAGGTGATAAAGCCTCGTCCGCCCGCGAACGTCACCAGCCACAACGGGCCGAGGTGGGCAACCGCCAACGCGCTCGGTGTCTCCGCATCCGTTCGAAGTTGCTCGTCGTACGCAGCCAGCAGGTTGGCGATCCGGGGCACGCCCGACACCGTAGCCACTCGAACAGCGGCCGGGCACACGGCTTTCTCGCTCGAGGCCAGGCCGCCGACCCCAGCAAGAGCACCTCCGGACGCGACCGGCCGGGGATCCGCTCGCAGAACGCGTTCTACCGTCCGACCTCGCTGAGGCACCCGCTTTCGCGGGCGCGCATCCCGACGATCACCGGCTCGGACCTCGTTTGCGGAGAGCGGGTCTCGTCGCACAGGGGCATCCCCTCCGACTGGGTGGAATAGGGCGGCGCGACCGTCGTCCCCGGTGAACGTCCGTGGGCCGTCAGATCCTCATCGACCGCCCGGTCGCGGAGCGCGCCGGGGGGTTACCGCGGCGAGCAGTGGGGTACCCCTCGGACGAGTCGTGCGATAGAGGAGAGATGCGTGATGCGCAAGCGATTGACGGTACTTGTAGTGGGACTGCTCGCCTCCGTGGCAGCAACATCGGCGGCGGCCGCAACATCCACCCTGCCGGTTGTCTATGACAGCGCTAATGGCGACGCTCACTCGAGCCCCACGGCCAGCCCTCCCGGCGCCAATGACTGGTCGTGTCACCCAACGGCCGCCCACCCCCGCCCAGTGATCCTCGTACACGGCACCTTCGAGAACATGGCGAGCAACTGGCAGGCGCTATCGCCGCTGCTCGCCAACCACGGCTATTGCGTGTTCGCGCTCAACTACGGCTCCTACGACAACAGTGGTGCCGCCGGCATCGATGCCACTGGGCCGATCGAGACCTCCGCGCAGCAGCTGTCGACCTTCGTCACCAAGGTGCTCAACGCCACCGGCGCGCACAAGGTCGACCTCGTCGGTCACTCACAGGGCGGCATGATGCCCCGCTACTACTTGAAGTTCCTCGGCGGCGCATCCAAAGTCAACGCACTCGTTGGCCTCGCCCCGTCCAACCACGGCACGACGCTTGACGGCCTCAACGCCCTTACGAGCCTGATCCCCGGTGCCAGCAACCAGCCCACCTGCCCGGCCTGCTCAGAGCAGATGACCGGCTCCGCCTTCCTGACCAAGCTCAACGCCGGCGGTGACACCGTGCCCGGGGTCCGCTACACGGTCATCGAGTCTGGCAACGACGAAGTCGTGACGCCGTACACCTCCGCGTTTTTGACCGGACCGGACGTGACCAACATCCTCCTGCAGTCTCAGTGCTCACTCGACCAAGGAGAGCACCTGTCGATGGCCTACGACCACATCGCCGATGGCGACGTGCTCAACGCGCTCGATCCGGCGAATCCCGTCGCCCCCGCGTGTACCCCGGTGGCCCCGATTGTCGGCGGCTGAGCGCAGCTTGCACAGGCCAGAGCCCCCGCAAGGAGGGCTGGCCGCGTAAGGCCATGGAGTCTCGGAACGCCCAAGACACCTGGTGGGCGATCGGCATCTGGGACGAGTCCTGGCTTCCGCGCGCGGGGCAGCAGCTCTGAGGATTCACCGACGCAACGAGAAGCGATTAGTGTTGATTGCGCTCATCCACGACGGCGCACAGCTCTCGCTGTGGGAAAAGAGACGGCACGATGGCCACTTACCTTGCATTCCACGAGGTCGACGACGTCGACCATTGGCTGAGCTCACCCAAGCGCGAGGAGGTGTTCGGACCCCTCGGAATCACCGCTCGCACGTTCCGGGACCCCCAGGGCTCGAAGCGCGTCGGGATGATGGTCGAGATCCCCGACTTTGCCGCGTTTCAAGAGTTCATGCAGACCGAGCCGGCGGCCGAAGCGATGAAGCACGACGGGGTCCACCCCGACACGCTCGTGATTCTCGCCGAGGGATAAGAGTTCGCGCCAGCGGCGTTCCGACCCGAGAACCGGGGCACGCGCGCTGCCAGGAATGCGGTACTCCCCGGCCAGCCTGCCTCGGGTCCCTCGCCAAATAGTCCGTGGTGCGACGCTGGATCATCGTCAACCTCATGGTGGTATCGGCCGCGTTGAGCGTCCTCGCTGGTCCGATGCAGGCTCAGGCACGGTCGCACCGACCAAAGGTGCTCGTTTTGAGGCCGAAGTTTGCGCAGGTGCCCGGCGGGGGTCTGTTCATCAACGACGAGCGCTATCTGTTTTCGGTTACCGGCGACGCGTTTTCCGCGAGCGCGAACGCCGGGTTGTTGATCGACGACGCCACCGGCCGGCGCCAGATGCTGCACTTCAGCGCGGGATGTCGACCCAACCAACTCGGCAGTGGCCGCATCCTGCTCCTCTGCCGGGACAGCGCCTCAGCCCGGCCCACCGAGGAGCTGTACGACATCGCCAGCGGTCACACAACCACGTTCATTCCTAACCCCGCGCTGACGCAGACGCCGCTGGGCGTCCCCTGCTCAGACCCGACCGACTGTGGCGTGCAGATCGACGGCATCGGAAGCGACTGGGTATCGCTTGACACCGGGCAGGTTGACGAGCACGCATGGCACACATACGCATTCCAGAATCTGACCACCGGTCAGGTGTCGGGCCGCCCGTCCGGCGCGAGGACATCGGTCGATCTGGACCGGCCGAGCCTGTCATGGCGGGCGTGCACGCCGCTGAAGGTACCGGTCCTCACCGGCCCGTATGACAACCGCGCAGTGGGGCTCCTCACGCCGCTAGGGCACGGCTTGGTGATCGCTTCCGGATTTCAGCAATACCTGGAGCGATGCGGCACACGCCTGCACGAGCGCCTGGGCGGCGGAGACGTTCTGCGCGCCAGCGGCCTGGATGTGGGTGGCTGCGCCGGGATCACCTGCCCTCCCCAGCACAACCCCCACGCGATCGTCTGGCCCGGTGTGGGACAGATCAACGGGCTCCTGATCCCCAGTCTGCAGCGGTTCATCATCCCCATCCCGATCCGCCTCGACCCACCGGGCTCCGGCGAAGCCTTCGAGGTCGGCCTCACCCAGCATCACCTCTACCTCATCAGTGCCACCAGCCGCGTCTTCAGCGCTCCCGCGCCGACCCCACCCCGCGAGCACTAGCGCCATTGGCGTCGACTCGCACATCCGCGGGCCAGTCGCTCGTCGACTAGGGAGACCGGGTGACGACGCCGCTCGTCGAGCAGGCAGTCGCCACTGTGAGCGGTGAGTCTGCACTCGCGCCTCGGGCTGATTCTCGCCGCCTCGTTTCCGGGCGATGTGCCACCGACGCCGAGCGCCGTGACAGGCAGGATCGAGCCCTAGTCGTCGACGGCCGAGTCCGCCCGATGAGCGGACCCATCGATCCCAGATCCTTCAGCGTCGTCACCGGCGTCGCATGGCCGTTCATGAGCGCGCGGCTGCCAACAGGCCGCAACCGCCTCGGCGGGCGTTCGGCAACTTCTTGGTCCGGCTGGCGCGCGTCGGTAGGGTCGCTGTAGATGCGAGGGCAGCAGGCAGGAGTCGGCGAGTCGATACGAGGTGTGAGCGGTCGATGAGCGTCGACAACGACGCGATCGTGTATGGCGGACGGACCGCGTGGGCGCGGAACCTTGCCGCGCCCGTCCGGAGCTTCCTGAGCACTGAGCAGGGCGGCGCGATCGTGATGCTGGGAGCCGCGATCGCGGCGCTGGTGTGGGCCAACGCCCCGGGGTGGCACTCATACGAATCGGTGTGGACGACGCAGCTCGCGATCCGAATCGGGACCCGGGGGATCACGATGGAC
>DASYFZ010000694.1:0-12279 GCA_036000295.1 Solirubrobacteraceae bacterium | reverse complement strand
GCTCAGGGGTGACGACCCAGCCCCCGCAGCACCGCGTCGGCATCGCGGTGCGGCGCACGCAACGCGATCCCGACGATGTCGAGGTCGTCCCCGGCAACCGCTTTGACCGCGGCTCGATTCGCCGCATCGTGGCCCGTGGTGAACATCTCCCATGTGTACAGCGCAATCGGCACACCGCGTCGCAGCGCCCGCTCGCGCACGGTCTTCAGCTTTGCGGCGCCGGCCTCGAGCACGATCACCGGCTGCACGAGCAACGGCAGATATCGGTTGCCGTCGGCGTCCAGGTAGTCCTCCCCGGTCGCCACGGCGCCGGCGTCTGCCACCACGCCGCTGATCAGGAACGCCGCCACGTTCACGCGCTGCCACGCCTCGAGATCGTCTCGGACGGCCACCGCGACCTTGGTGTCGAAGTCGGACACGGCCACGCCACCGAGGATGCCCGTGGTCGAAGCTGCTGTCTTGAATGAAATTGCGGCCGGCTACGCGGCCGCGAAGCGCGCCGGCGTCACGCCCACGGCACGCTTGAAGGTCCGCGTCAGATGCGGCTGATCGGCGAACCCGCACTGCGCCGCGACCCGCGCCGCGGCCTCACCACGGGCCAGCATTTCGCGGGCATGCCCGATCCGCAGGTTCGTCTGAAATGCGTGGGGCGTGAGGCCGGTGTGCCGGCGAAACCGGCGCACTAGCTCGAACCGCGACAGGCCCGCGACCGACGACAGCGCCGCCAGCGACACGGGCTGGTCCCAATGCTCCACGAGGTGCGCTCGAGCCCGCCTCACGGCCGCATGCTCCAGACCATCTCGATCGGGAGCCGGTCCGGGTCGCAGGTGCGGGCGCAGCGCCTCGACCGCTCCAAGCACGGCTTCGTCGAGTCCGAGGCCGACCCGACCCGCCTCGATCGCTTCGTGCGCCCGCAGCAACGAGTCCCGCAGGGCGCGGTCGCGGAACACCACCCAGCGCGCCGCCCGTGGAGCCGGCCGATCGCGCTCTTCCCAGTCGTGCAGAAGCGCCGGGTCGAGGTACAGAACCTTGTACGCCCAGCCCTCGGGAACCGCGGCCATCCCGGTGTGCACCGCCCCGGGCTCGAGCACGAACAGCTCCCCGCGGTCGGCGCGCTGTCGCGTTGCGTCGACCTCGAACCGGGCCGCGCCGTGCTGCACTACCGCGACGGTCCAGGTCGGATGCGAGTGCGGCATGTAGGCGTGCTCGACGAACCGCGCGTGGAGCGCCTCGACGCCCGCCAGGCCGGCGGGCCGGAAGTACGCCGCATGTTCGGTCACGCCTCAAAGCGTACCTTGCTCAAACCACCACACAGTTCACCTTTCATCACCATCCGTCGCGAGTTCACTGTCAGTTACTCAAAGAATTAACTTTTGGACCTTGACCGCGCGAGCCCTGTTGGATTAGCGTCGCAAGTGACACACGTGGGGCAGTGCCGGGCTGTGGGCAAGCACGGCGACTTCATCGACAAACGGGGCTGGCTCCCGCGTGCCAGAAGGGCGCACCGTTGAGCACGAGGTAGGAGGTTTACGACCGTGGCCAATCCAACACCGCACGGCGTCGGGGTCCGTGGGCTCACCCTGGCACCCAGCTCTCGATTCTTCAACGGTCGGTTCGGGCGCATGTTCCGCGCACTGCCGCCGGCCGACTTCGGAGACGACGACGCTCAGTCGATGACGGCGCTGCACAACCTGGGCGCGGCGATGGTGTCCGGCGAGGACGTGCCGAAGGACGGCCCCGACGCCGAGGAGAGCGGGATCCCCGCGGCGTACACGTATCTCGGCCAGTTCATCGACCACGACCTGACATTTGACCCGGCCTCGAGCCTCCAGCGCCAGAACGATCCCGACGCGCTGATCGACTTCCGAACCCCGCGATTCGACCTCGACAGCGTCTACGGACGCGGGCCGGACGACCAGCCCTACCTCTACGCCGACGGCCGGCTGTTCCAGCTCGGCGGCGTGCTCACCGGAAACGCGCTGGGACAGGCCCTGAACGCGCACGACCTGCCGCGCAGCTCTGCTACTCCAGCGCGTGCGATCATCGGCGACCCTCGCAACGACGAGAACGTCATCGTCTCCCAATTCCAAGGGCTGTTCCTGCGCTTCCACAACAAGGTAGCCACCGACAACCCGAGCATGAGCTTCGGCGATGTGCAGCAGGAGGTCCGCTTCCACTACCAGTGGCTGTTGCTCAACGACTTCCTCGGGACCGTGGTCTCACACGAGGTGCTCCACGACGTGCTCCCCCACCTGAGCGAGGGCTCGAACGTTCGTCTGCATCCGCCTAGGCTGCTCTTCTACCAGTTCCACAACGACATGTTCATGCCGCTCGAGTTCTCGGCGGCGGCCTACCGGTTCGGCCACTCGATGGTGCGTCCCGGCTACCGGCTCAACGACGACGCCGGACCGTTCGCGATCTTCCCCCTGGCCGACCTGCCGGGGGACCCGGGGCTCACTGGCTTCCATGAGTTTCCACGCAACTGGGCGATCGACTGGGGCCGGTTCCTGGACCTCGAGCCGCGACCGTTCGGGGACGAGAACGATCCCGCCAACGCCGGCAATCCCAAGCGCACGCAGCTCGCGTACCGGATCGATACGTCGCTGGTCAACCCGCTGTCGATGCTGCCCCCAGCCGTCGCCACGAACCCGCCGAGCCTCCCAGAGCGCAACCTGCTGCGCGGCTGGCGGATGCGACTGCCGAGCGGGCAGACGGTGGCCCGGGCGATGGGCGTGCCGGTTCTGGCGGACTCCGACATCAAGATCGGCAAGTTCACGGGCGACCCGGCGGACATCAAGGGCAACGTCGTCGACCAGGGTGGCGCCGCGTTTGCCGGCAACTGTCCGCTGTGGACCTACGTGCTGGCTGAGACCGAAGAGGTCAATACGAAGCTCAAGACGACCGACGGCACGGAGACGATCAAGACCCGGCGGCTCGGCAAGGTCGGCGGCCGGATCGTCACCGAGACGTTCGTGGGAATCCTCGCCGGCGACAGCAGCTCGTATCTCAACCAGAACCCGCTGTGGAAGCCGAGCTACGCGGTGGACGGCGAGTTCGGGCTGCGCGAGCTGGTCAAGGCCGCGCTCGAGGGATAAACGGGCGGTGCCCCTACGAATTCCGGTGGACGATTGAGATCAGGTTGCCGCAGGTGTCCTCGAACACGGCGGTCGTCGCGGGCCCCAGGTCCGTCGGCTGCTGGGTGAAGCGGACCCCGAGGCCGGTGAGCCGCTCGTACTCAGCGTGGACGTCGTCGACGGCGAACGAGGTGAACGGGATCCCGTCGTCGAGAAGCGCGTCCTTGAAGGGCTTGACCGCCGGGTGCGCGTCGGGCTCCAGCAGCAGTTGGGTGCCGTTCGGTTCGCCGGGCGAGACGACCGTGAGCCAGTCGTAGTCACCGACGGGGACATGCTCCTTCTCCTCAAAGCCGAGAACCTCGGTGTAGAAGCGCAGGGCCTTGGCCTGGTCGTCGACAAAGATGCTGGCGAGGTGGATTCTCATGGCGCCTTCCTGTGGTCGTCCCGAAGCCAGCGGTCGGCGATCTGTCGCAGTGGCTCCGGGGTGATTGAGTGCAGCTTGTAGCGGCCGTCGCGGCGGGCGCTGACGAGCCCGGCCGCCTCGAGTACGGCTATGTGCTGTGAGATCGCCTGGCGCGTGGAACCGAGTCCGTGCTTGGTTGCAAGCCGGGAGCAGATCTCGAACAGCGTCTGGTCGTCGCGCTCACTGAGCTCGTCGAGGATCGTCCTGCGGGTTGGATCCGCGAGCGCCTTGAACACGGCGTCCACGGTCCGATGATAGGCAAGTGAATACTTGCATGTCAACCGCGCCGATCGAGCGGCGGCGGGCCTCAGCCCGCAAAGAACTCGGTCAGCACCGGCGCAAGCCGGCCCGGCTTGACCACGTGCGTCTGACCGGCAAGCGTCTCGTAGCGCGCACTTGGCAGCGCGTCGGCGAGCGCGCGCATCCCGTTCTTCATCCAACTCGGGCTCTTGCCGCCGGCGACGACGAGCGCCGGCACCGTCGCGCCCGACCACCGCTCGGCGGGCAGCGGCGCGCCACAGCCCAGGTCGCCGACGATCCGGGCGTCGTAGGGAAGCGTGTGCGCGACCGCCATGAGCTTGGGCCACGCCGGCATGAACCGCATCAGCGCCACCACGACCCGCGGGACGCCGACGCAGTCGCGCAAGAAGTAGCGGACCGCGTCCGCTCGCTGATCGGTCGCCGCCATCTCGGCCAGGTGACCGGCCCAGTTGGACGGGATCGGCCGGCGGCTGTCGTCGACGACGTACGGAAGCTCGTACAAGGCCAGGCGAGAGATCGATGACAGCCGGGTCGCGGCCTCGAGCGCGAGCGCGCCGCCCGACGAGATCCCGTACACGTCCGCGCTGCCGCCGGCGGCTTCGATCACCGCCTCAAGATCCTCGATCTCGCGCTCGACCCCGTAGGGCGCCCGGTCGCCGCTCTCTCCGCGACCGCGGCGGTCATACGTGAACACGGTGAACCGCGAGCTGAGATGCGATGCGAGCTTGGTGTTCGGTCCCATCGCGCGATCGCACAGCGCCCCGTCGACGAGAATCAGCGGCGCCCCTGCGCCGGCGCGCGTGTAAGCGATGTATGTGCCGTCCTTGGACGTGACTTTTTCGGGCATGTCGCTTGGACCGGGCTGAGGCTAAGAACTCATCGCACAGCCAGCCACTACCGTGCAGGCCGTGGCCGACACCCATCGCGCTCGCGTCCAGGCGCTGCTGGCGGATGCCGCCGACCAGCACGCCAACCTGATGTCGCTGCTGCCTGCCGATCTCGCGGAGTCGATCCCCGTCGATGCACAGGGCGTCACCCAGGCGATCGACCACCTGGCGACCGCGGCAGGCCTTTCGGAAAGCGAGCGACACGAGCTCATCCGCCCGCACGCCGTCAATCCGGCCGTGCTTCATGCCCGCGTGTTCGGGGGCGCGCCGCTTACGCGCGAAACGGTGATCGCTTCGTTCGTCGAGGGCGCCCGCGTGCGCGCCGACTCGCTCGCGGTGATCGCCGATGCGGTCGGCGGCGAGACGCTGGGGCAGGAGGTTCGCAGGCTGCTCGTCGCCCATCCCCCACCGATCTCGGCCGACGCTGCGGACGTCGTCGAGGCGCTGCGGGCGACCTATGCCGCGCAGGAGCAGGCCGCGCTGATGATCGCCGCCGCGCTCGACGGCGGCTGACCGCTCACGGTTGCATCGAGTTCGTCGACTGCATCGAGTTCGTCGACTGCATCGAGTTCGTCGACTGCATCGAGTCCATGGCGCGCATCGCCGTCGGTGAGCCCGGCACGACCAACCCGGGCACCTTGTGTGGCGCAGCTGCCACGGCCACCGCGAGCACGAGCAGGATCGCGGCCGTCCCCCAGGTCGCCGCGCGCCGCCACGGAACCGTCTTCTCGAATGCGATCAGCGCCGCGACCACCGCCATCCACACGAGGCTCATGACCCCGAGCGCGAACAGGGCCGCCATCAGCGCCCAGCAACAGCCAAGGCACCAGGCGGCGTGCTTGGACCCCATCTCGACCGCACCGCGGCGTCCATCGCGCCACGAGCCCAGCAGGAATCCGACGGGGCTGCGGCACTTTGCCAGGCACAGGTTCTTCAGCGGCGTCAGCTCGTAGATCGCCGCGAACGCAATCACCCCGGCAGCGAACCAGCGCCCGCCGGAATGCCACGCCAGCGCGTCGCCGAACACGTTGCGACCGAGCTCGAACAGTCCGTAGGCGGCGAGCCCCGCCGCCCCCCACACGACCAGGTAGGCGGCCGCGAACAGCAGCGGCCGGTCGGCTCCGCGACTGCGCGTCATCGTCGTGTAGAGCGCCACCGTCGGCGCGAGCGACGGGAACATCATCGCCGCCATCATCACGACCCACACCCCGAGGAACCAACCGAGCGCACCGAGCGCCGTCCCCGGCCCGGCGTCCATCCCGGCCATGCGGTCGGCCGTCGACCACCAGGCCAGCGCAGCCAGGAGCAGCAGCAGGAGGACCAATCCCAGTCGCGCGCGCACGGCCGTGAACGCCTGCGCCAGCTCTCCGCGTTCCGAGCGGCGATCGGCGAGCGAGACCGACGCGGTGGCGCTCACGCCGCCCAGGAGAAGTTGGAGGTCGAGAAGCCCGCGTTGGCGTCGTACTCGACGCCGAAGGCGCTGATCTTCGAGCGGGTGGCGTGCGCGATCGTTAGCTCTGAGCCAGCCGGGTGGAAGATGCCGGTCAGCCGGGCCGGCTCGCCGGACTCCACGCCGAACGGCACCACGTCCTCGATCTCGAAATCGACGGCGTCGCCGATCTTCACCGAGTGCTTGAGACCATCCTCGTGCACCTCGATCGAAGCCCGCTCGACGCCCAGCGACTCCCCGACCAGCGGCCCCAGGGCCGCCATCGGACCGCCGAGCGCCCCCGAGAACACCGCGCCCAGCTTCTCGGCCTGCTGATCCGACGCCGCAGCGTCGATGAACACGCCCAGCCGCCAGTTGCCGTCGGTCATGACCTTGGGCGTGTCGGCGACGGCGGCCACGGTCAGGCCGCTCACGTCAATTCCGTCGACGTCGCCGTTCTTGACGTTGAACACGAGGACGACCTTGCAGCGGTCGTACGTTGCGCCGAACGCGAGCGAGGCCGTGCACGGACAGACGACGGTGCACGAGCACGTCTCGAAGTACGACCCTTCGAGCTTCCAGGACATACCGCCTCCTAGATGGCGAATGCGACTTCAGTGGCCAGATTCTCCCCGAGCCCACGCCCGCGCGTCAACCACCGAGCTCATTCCGAGGAGTAGTCGAACGTCGACTCATAGGCGCACCGGCCCTGCACCGAGAACGCCAGCCGGCCCGTGTCGACCTCAATCGTCTCGCTGATCAGCTCACGGCCCTGGCGGTGATGGCCCGGGATCACGCACGTCACCGCGCCCTGCGATGCGACCGGCTCGCGCACCCGGACCGCGACGTTGCCACCGGCCCGAAACCAGCCTCGTCCGGGCGTGTGGTCGATCTCGATCTCGACCGCCTCGACTCCGAGCAGCTCGGCCGGCTTGAACACCCACGGGAACTGCCTCGACGGATCGCCGCCGAGGCGCCCGGTGAGGATGTCGGCGATCGCCCGCCGCTGACGGTCGTCGCCGCTGGCGTCGACGAACAGCGCAAACGTCCACGGCGAGCGGGGCTCGTCGTCGTGGTAGCGGCTCACCAGCACGGCGCGCATCCCCGCGAGGTCGACGTCGTTGACGGCCCCCTCGGACACCATCCACGAAAGCGCACCCAGGCACTCCCCGTAGGTGGAGCGCCCGCCGCCCTCCCCTCCGATCCGCCGGCACGGACAGATCGCCTCGCAGTTGCACGCCTCGAGATAGCTCCCCGCTATTCGCCACATATCGTCGCTCAGTCGGCGACCCCGAGCCCCCAACCGCCGTCGATCACGATCTCCTGACCGGTGATGTACTCCGCCGCCGGCGAGGCGAGGAACAGCGCGAGCGCCTTGATGTCGTCGGGCCGGCCGACGCGGTGCATCGGGATGTCCCTCGAGATCCCGGCCTGGACCTCGGGGTTGTGAGCGTGACCGCCGCCGATGTTCGTCACGAAGAACCCCGGCGCGATCGCGTTGACCATGATGCCGTCGGCGGCCAACTCGAGCGCGACGGTGTGCATGAGGTGGCGCGCCCCCGCCTTCGCGGCCATGTACGCCGAGCCGATCGCGGGCTCGACCTTGGTGGCGGCAAGCGAGGTCGTGACGACGATTCGCCCGTACTTGCGCGGCCGCATGTGCCGCGCCGCCGCGCGAACCGTCGCGAAGATGCCGCTCAGATTGATGTCGATGACGCGGCTCCAGCGTTCGTCCTCGTACTGCTCGAGCGCGCCCGCAGGCACGCGCGGGCGCTGGCCCCCGGCCCAGGCGCCCACGAACCCGACGCCCGGGTCGATGCCTGCATTCGCGAACGCGACGTCAAGCCTGCCGTAGGTCTGCGCCGCGTCGTCGATCGCGCGGTCGAGTGATGCGTGGTCGGTCACGTCGGCGACGGCGCCGCGGACGTCGAGGCCGTCGCCGGCCAGTCGCGACGCATGCTCGGAAACGGCCTCGGCGTCGACGTCGATCAATGTCACCCGCGCGCCGTGCGCCGCCAGCACCTCGCCGTAGGCGAGACCGAGGCCGCTGGCACCGCCCGTGACGATCACGCCGGACCCGGCGACGTCAAACCGCGAGGAGACGTCCACGCTCGATCAGTCCGGATACTCGTCCTTGCGCCACGCGCGGGGCTCGTCGCCCTCGGGCTTCGGCGTGCGATCGAGCAGGAACGAGTGGTAGGGAGCGACGAATGGATCGGGGGCGCTGACCGTGTACGTGTGGTACACGCTGCCGTTCTCGCGTGCGAAAGCGATGTAGCTCGGCGCTTCGCGCAGCCCGTCCTCGAGCTTGGCTCCGACCTGCCGACCCCAGTCCGCGAGCCATTCGGGAGGGTCGTCGACCATCTCCTGGATCTGCGGAATCTGCTGCGCCTGCTCGGGCGTGACCGCGAGGCCGAAGTCGAATGGAAAGTCCGTTGCATACGTCGACACATACGGGAACTGCCAGCCCATGCGCTCCTTGTAGGCGATCAGCCGATCGATGGGCGCGCGCGAGAAGCAGATCATCGTCACGTCGCGGTGATTGAGATGCACGACCGTGCCATCGAGCTCATCCCCCAAGTTCGTGCAGCCAGGGCAAGCGCCGAGGTCGTAGTCGGGACCGAACATGATGTTGTAGGCCAGCAGCTGTGAGCGTCCGTCGAACAGCTCGGCAAGCGACTTCTTCCCATCCTCGGTGTCGAACTCGTACTCCTTCTCGACGCGCACCCACGGAAGCTTGCGCCGCTGCTCGGTCACCTTGCGCGAGAGCTCGGCATGCTCCGCTTCGAGCTTTGCCAGCTCGTCGCGGGCGGCCTGCCATTCCTCCCGGGTTCCAATGTCGTAATCCGCCATGTTCGCCTCCTATGCCGGTTGTCGCGAGGGCGCGCGCTCGGCGCTCTGATCGCCGAGACCATCGCCGCGCCATCTGTTAGGACCGGTGCCCGGCGCCGAATTCATCGACTCGACCACAACACGACACCCGCGCGCGGGCGCCGCGGTCACGTTGCGCAGTTTTGACCGCTCGGGCCGGGGCGCGGCGGCCCGCAGCCGCGTGCGCTCGAGGATCGTCCTGATGATCACGCGCATCTCGAACTGAGCGAACGAGGCGCCGATGCAGCGGCGCACGCCGCCGCCAAAAGGGATCCATGCGTAAGCATCAGGCGTGCCCTGCAGGAACCGTTCGGGGCGGAACTCGTCGGGTTCGGGATACAAGTCCTCGCGGAAGTGGATCGCCGCAATCGCGGGCATCACCAGCGTCCCCGCCGGAAGGCGATAGCCGTCGAGCTCGATCTCGCGCGTCAGCTTGCGCCCGACGTCGGTGACGACCGGCCGCGCGCGCAGCGTCTCCTTGATCGTGGCGTCGAGGTAGTCGTCGCCGTCCTCGAGCGAGCGCGTCAGCCGGTGCAGCACCCGCGGGGTGCGCAGCAGGCGCTCGAACGCCCATGCCACGCCGGTCGCCGTCGTCTCGTGACCGGCGGCCAGCACCGTCACCAGCTCGTCTCGGAGCTCGAGATCGGTGAGCGGCTCTCCGGCCTCATCGGTCGCGCGAAGCAGCAACGACAGGACGTCGTCGCGCTGCGCCAGATCGGGCTCGACTCGCCGCCGCTCGATCTCGGCGTACAGAAAGCCGTCGAGCTCGGCTCGCGCGCGCTTGAAGCGCACCCACGGGCTGCGGGGCCCCAGATCGCGCCTCATCGCCGGGAACAGGCTGATCGGGTGCGCGCGGTTGGCGAACTCCTTGATCAGCGCTCGCGCCTGCTCGAACCGGTCCTGCTCACGGACCCCGAACACCGCGCGCAGGATCACATCGAGCGTGATCGTGCGCAGCCGCTCGTGCAGCGCAAACGGCTCACCGACGGGCCACGAGGCGATCTCCTGCTCGGAAATCGAGCGAATCGTGTCCTCCCAGCGGCTGATGTTCTGTCCATGGAACGGGCCCAGCAGCAGTTTGCGATGACGCATGTGCGGCGCGTCGTCAAGCGTGAGCAGGGAGTTGCTGCCAACGGTCGGCTCCAGGATCGGCTTGCTCGACTCCCCGGAGTGAAACGTGCCGGCGTCGCCCGTGAACACCTGGCGCACCAGGTCCGGGTCGGCGATGCTCACGATCAGGCCCATGCCGGGAAAGCGGGGGGCGCTGACCGCCCCATAGCGACCGGCGAACCAGCGGATGTGGCCGATCGGGTTGAGCGCGTAGCCGACACCGTTGACGATCGCAGGCACACGCGGTCGGGGAAGCTCTGCAGCCGCCACAACGCGCGACGCTACCAGCCGCCGCCGGCGCGCGAAATCCCGCGCAGAAGCTCGTCGTGCAATTTGACCGTCTCGCCGCTCGGTGCAACGCCGAGCTCGTCGCGCAAGAGCGTTCGCAGCTGTTCGTAGATGCGCAGCGCCTCGGCTGTGTTGCCGCTGCGGTCGAGCGACTCCATCAGCCAGCGGTACCCGTTTTCCCGATATGGCGCCAGCGCGATCAGCTCGCGTCCCGCTCGCTCGGCCGCGACCAGCTCGGTGCCGCCGACGCCGAGACAGGCTCGGGCGTAACACTCGAGAGCTCGTAGATACAGGGAATCCAGTTCGCGCCGGACCTCGCCGATCCAGTCGGCGTCTTCGTCTGGGAGGAAGCCCCGCCGGGCGGTGAACATCGCCGGCAGGCAGGCGCCCCAGGCGCGATGCCAGTGCTCCTGTGCGATCCCGGACTCTGCCCGATGGATCGCCTCCCGTGCGAACTCGAGGTCGACGTACGTGTTCGCCGGCAGCGTCAGGCGCACCTCGCCACGTCCCGCCAGCGTTCCTTCGGGCACGAGCCGGCGAAGCTTCGAGAGCAGAGCGCTGAGTGCCGTCTCGGCGGCGTTTGGGGGCCGTTCTGACCAGAGCGCGTCGATCAACTCGTCGCGTCGGATCAGCCGCTGCCGGTGCAGGACGAGGTACACGATGAGCAGACGGCCCTGGCGCCCGGGCAGTTGATCGTCAATGCGGCGTCCATTGACTTCCACCGCCAGCGTTCCGCATAGTTGGATCCGGAACTGGTCCGCCAAGGTCGCGCCAAGATACGCCCAAGGTGGGCGCTCTACAAACCTCGGGCCGAAGGAGGTTCGGATGGCCAAGCAGATCAATTGCGAGTGCGGGTATGTCGCCCGCGGCGACGCGGAGGACGAGGTGATCTCGCTGATTCGCGATCACATGCGCTCCGACCATCCCGCGCTGCTCGACCGGGTGACCGACGAGGACCTCCGAGGGTGGATTGAGGAGACCTGAGCACACGATCGGAGGATGCAGATGACCACCACGACCGAACTACTGGTCGATCCCGAATGGATCGCCGATCACTCAGACCAAACGGATCTCCGCCTGGTCGAGGTGGACGTCTCCCCCACGGCCTTTGACTCTGGACACATCCCCGGAGCCGTGTTCTGGAACGCGTACAGCGATCTGCGGGAGCCCGACTACAGCCCGGTCGCGACAACAGAGCTCGTAGCCCTGCTGTCGCGGTCGGGGATCGAGCACTCGAGCACGATCGTGCTCTACGGCTACGGCGCGTATCTGGGTTATTGGCTGATGAAGAGCCTCGGTCACGAGCGGGTCGTGCTGATGGACGGGCCGCGCGAACGATGGGAGCAGGCCGGATATGAGTGGAGCCGGCAGGCGCGGCAGCCGGCGACCGTCTCCTATCCCGATCCCGCAGGCGCCGAGCCCATCGTCGCATCGCGCGACGACGTGACGCAGCTGATCGGCCAGCCCGACGGACTGATCCTCGACGTGCGATCACGGGAGGAGTTCGAGGGCGACCGGTTCTGGCCGTCGGGAGCAACGGAGGACACCGGCCGCGCCGGACACATCCCCGGCGCGGTGCACCTCCCGTTCGACCTCCTGCTCGACGCGGACCGTCGGCTCAGGCGTCCCGGTGAGATCGAAGCAATCTGCGACGCCCACGGAGTGCGGCCCGACGGGCGCGTCGTCACGTACTGCACGATCGGCAACCGCGCCAGCGTGGTCTGGTTCGCGCTCCGGCACGTGCTCGGATTCCCGGATGTGGCCGTGTATTACGGCTCATGGGTCGAGTGGGGCAAGGTCGCCGGCACGCCGGTCGAGACGTCGTAAGTTCTCTGGCACAGGGACATGACGCGGAGGTCATGTCCCTCAAGGGGGATGGCGAGGTCTGGGATCACG
>DASYFZ010000680.1:0-8811 GCA_036000295.1 Solirubrobacteraceae bacterium | reverse complement strand
GCGGAGTCCTCGCCGACCGGCTCTCCAAGCGCCGGCTGCTTGCCTGGACGCAGTCGCTGATGGCGCTCCCGGCGCTGACGCTGTGGATGCTCACGATGACCGGCCACGTGACGGTGCTCGTGGTCATGGCGCTCGTGTTCGTCCGGGGCTCGGTCAACGCGATCGACAACCCGGCCCGCCAGAGCTTCGTGATGGAGCTGGTCGGTCGCGAGCGCGTCGTCAACGCCGTGAGCTTGAACAGCTTGATCGTGCAGTCGGCGCGGATCATCGGCCCGGCGCTGGCCGGCGTCGTGATCGCCACGGTCGGGATCGCGCCGTGCTTTTTGCTGAACTCGCTGTCGTTCGGCGCGATGCTGATCGCTCTGTGGCGGATCAACCCCGCCGAGCTCCAGCCGGCCCCCCAGGCAAGTCGTGAACCCGGCCAGCTGCGCGAGGCGCTGCGCTATGTCAAGCGCACGCCCGAGCTCAGCATCCCGCTCGGCGTGATGGCGATCGTCGGCACGCTGTCATTCAACTTCCAGACGATCCTGCCGCTGATGGCGCGCTTCGCATTCCACGGCTCTGCCGGAACATACGCCGCACTCACCTCGGCGATGGCGGTCGGAGCCGTCGGCGGAGCGCTCGCGGTCGGTACGCGGCGCCGCGTCGGACCGGAGGTGCTGGCGCTGGCGGCGCTCGCGTTCGGCGTATTCGGCCTGGCAGCGGCCGTGGCGCCATCGCTCGGCTCGGAGTTCGTGCTGCTCGCCGCAGTGGGAGCGGCGAGCGTCACTTTCGCGGCGGGCATCAACTCGTCGCTGCAGCTCGCAGCGGCGCCTGAGATGCGGGGACGCGTGATGGCGCTCTACAGCGTCGTGTTTCTGGGCTCGACGCCGATCGGGGGACCGCTCGCCGGATGGCTCTCGGATGCGATGGGCCCCCGCAGCGCACTCGTGCTAGCCGGGCTCGCCGCTCTCGTCGGCGGCGCGGTGCTCTGGTCGACCTTGATCCGGCGTCCGGTAGCTGCCGCGGCGGCGTCAGTCCAGCTGCATGACGCGACGGACCTCGTGGAGGCCGTCGATCAGCCGCTGCACGTCGGTCGACGTGTTGTGCACCGCGAAGGACGCACGCGCCGTCGCGCCTACGCCCAGCTTGCGCATCAGCGGCTGCGCGCAGTGATGCCCGGCTCGCACGCAGACCCCCTCACGTCCGAGGATCTCGCCGATGTCGTGCGGATGCGCGCCGTCGAGCGCGAACGAGACGAGCGCGCCGCGGTCCGCCGCGGCTAGCGGTCCGTGCACGGATAGACCGGGCACCTCCGACGCCAGCCGCTCGAGCGCCTCGCCAGTGACTGTCAGCTCGTGCGCACGCACCTGCTCGATCCCGAGCGCCTGCAGCCAGTCGACGGCCACTCCTAGCCCGATCGCCTCGGCGATCTGGGACGTGCCGGCCTCGAACTTGCCGGGTAGCTCGGTCCACGTCGACTCGTTGGCCGCGACCGTGCGGATCATGTGACCGCCGCCGATGAACGGCGGCATCTCCTCGAGCAGCGCCCGGCGGCCGTGAAGCACGCCGATCCCGGTGGGGCCGTAGGCCTTGTGGCCGGTCCACGCGTAGAAGTCGGCATCGATCGCGCGCAGGTCGACCGGGATCTGCGGGATCGCCTGGGCGCCGTCGATCACGACGACGGCTCCCGCCGCGTGCGCCCGGCGCACGATCTCCTCGACGGGGTTGATCGTGCCCAGCACGTTTGACACGTGCACAACAGCCACGAGCTTGGGCTCGCGGGCCAGCAGCTCGTCGAGCGCGTCGAGATCGAGCTGCCCATCGTCGAGCACGGGCACGTAGGCAAGCTCGGCCTCCCTGTCCTGGCAGAGCAGCTGCCAGGGAACGATGTTGGAGTGGTGCTCCATCTCGGTCAGCACCACGAGGTCGCCACGGTGAACGTTCTGACGACCCCAGCTGTAGGCAACGAGGTTGATCGCGGCAGTCGCGTTGGCTGAGAAGATCGTCTCCTCTCGCGTCGAGCCGAGCCAGTCGGCGATTCGGTCGCGGGCGCCCTCGTACAGGTCGGTCGCCTCGACGGCGAGCGGGTACACGCCGCGGTGGATCGACGCTCGCGACTCGGTGTAGTAGCTGGTCATCGCGTCGATCACCAGCTGTGGTGTCTGTGAGGTTGCGGCCGAGTCGAGATAGGTGATCGGCTTGCCGCCGATTCGCCGGCTCAGGACCGGGAACTGCGAAGCGATGTCAGACAGGACCGCGGTTGCGACCCCGTGCGCGGTCATGCGGCAACCTGGTCGGTGATCCACCCGTAGCCCTTGGCCTCGAGCTCGTCGACGAGGTCCGGGCCGCCTTCCTTGACGATCCTGCCCTGGTAGATGACGTGCACGTGGCTGGGCTGCACGAGGTGCAGGATCCGCTGGTAGTGCGTGATGATCAGCACGCCCATGTCGGGGCCGGCGACCGAGTTGACGCCGTTAGCGACGACGCGCAGCGCGTCGATGTCCAGGCCGGAGTCGGTCTCGTCAAGGATCGCGAGCTCGGGATGCTGGAGCGCGAGCTGCAGGATCTCCATGCGCTTCTTCTCGCCGCCCGAGAAGCCTTCGTTCAGGTAGCGGCTCGAGAACTCCTTGGGCACGTTGGTGAGCTTCATCGCCGCTTCGACCGTCTGGCGGAACTCGCGCAGCGGAATCGGCTCCTCGCCGTGCGCCTCGCGGTGCGCGTTCATCACCGTGCGAAGGTATTTGGTGACGGTCACGCCGGGCACCGACACGGGGTACTGGAAAGCCATGAACAGGCCCATGCGAGCGCGCTCGTCGGTGTCGGCCTCGGTGATGTCCTCACCCTTGAACAGGATCTGACCCTCGGTCACCTCGAGGTTGGGGTGGCCCATGATGGCGTTGGCCAGGGTCGACTTGCCCGAGCCGTTGGGGCCCATCAGCGCGTGGATCTCGCCCTTGCCGACGCTCAAATCCAGGCCGCGGAGGATCGGCTTGTCGCCGGCCTGGACATGAAGGTTTCGAATCTCTAGGTCTGCCATCTCCAACTTTCGGTTCGTTTCTAAGCGGCGGGCGCTTGCGCCCCGACGGCGGTCGCGGAGACCACGGGCGCCTGTGCGCCGGCCGGGGTATCGGGTACCCGGTCGGTGCGATGCGAGAACTCGACCAGCTCGGCGAGCGTGGTCGTCTGCAGCGACCTGACGATGCCGGCCTGCACCCGCGTCCACAGCAGCTTGGTCGCGCATCCACGCCCGGCGTCCGGCTCGTGTGAGCACAGGACGCGTTGGGTGTGGTCGTGGACGAAGCACTCCATCGGGGCGATGGCGCCCTCGAGCGCCTGCACCACCTCATGCATCGCGATGTCCTCCGCCGGCCGTGCCAGCCAGTAGCCGCCATGTGCGCCACGAGCGCTCATCACGAGCCCCGCCTTGCGAAGCCGGGCGACCACCTGCTCGAGGTACGCGAGCGGCAGGCCCTCGGCATCGGCGATCGCCTTCAGGCTGGTGGGGTGCTCGGGCGACTGGCGGCCGAGCTCGATCATCAGCCGCACGCCGTATTCAGCCTTGGACGAGAAGATCATCTGCGGCCATATCCTACCACTGCGGTTGGTTATGCCGTTCGCCGTCGGCAACATCGCAACGGCAGCCCGAGCAAGGCTGAGCAGTGCGCCTCCCGCCGCAGGGAATCTCGGTTACGCCCTGTAGGGTGGCGGCTCATGTCCGGCCCGAGCCTCGCAACCGCCGCCGAGATCGCAGATCTGGCGGCCGCTGCGCACGTTCGCGGTCGGCTGGGCATCGATACCGAGTTCATGTCCGAGGGGCGCTATCGAGCCCTGCTGTGCCTCACCCAGGTGGTCGTCGAGGACGACGACGGCGAGCCTCAGATCATCGTGATCGACGGCCTTGACGGCGCCGACGTGACCCCGCTCGCCGACGCGCTCGCCGATCCGGCGATCGAGATCGTCCTGCATGCCGGGCGCCAGGACGTGGCGATCCTGCGTCGTGCCTGGCACACCGAGCTCAACAACATCTTTGACACACAGATCGCAGCCGGCTTTGCCGGCGGGAGCGCGCAGGCAGGCTACGCGAACCTGCTTGGCTCGATCCTCGGACGCCGCGTCAACAAGACGGCGAGCTACACGCGCTGGGACGCCCGCCCGCTGACCGACGAACAGCTCAGCTACGCGGCCGAGGATGTCGCCCACCTGCTCGAGCTCGCCGACGAGATCCAATCTCGCCTTCGCGACAGCGGCCGGCTCGGCTGGGCCGTCGAGGAATGCAGACGCCTGGAGTCGGCGACCGACGAGCGCGATCCCGAAACCGCGTGGGAGCGGCTGCCGCGCGTCAATCAACTCGATCCGCGCGCCCGTGCTGTGGCGCGCGAGCTCGGGGCCTGGCGCGAGCGCACCGCGAGCTCGGAGGACCGCCCGGTCGGCTCCGTGCTCGCCGACCCGCCGCTGGTCGAGCTCGCCAAGCGCCAGCCGTCGAACCTGCGCGGTCTCGAGCAGATCCGTGGGATCCACCCGTCGGGCCTGCGGCGGCGCGGACCGGCGATCCTCGACGCGATTGCGACCGGACGCCAGGCCACTCCGATTCCGCGCGAGCCCGCGCGCGAGCGCTCGGAGCCGGGGGACGCGCCGCTGATCGCGCTTGCCGAGGCGCTGTTGCGAGCGAGGGCGCTCGAGGCCGGATTGGCCTACGAGCTGATCGCGTCGCGCTCAGAGCTCGAGGCAATCGTCGGCGCAGCGCGCCGGGGCGATCGCGAACCGGACGTCCGCACGCTGACCGGATGGCGCGAGGAGCTCGTGGGAGCCGACCTGCGCGACCTGCTCCAGGGACGTAGCGCCGTGGCCGTCGGGCCACAGCGGCGCCTCGTGCTCAGCGAACGTCCCGCTTAGGGCGCCCGCCGTCCGCGAATCAGGACGCGCCGACCTCGAGCATGACCGACATCGCGGGTGCCTGGTCGAACATGGTCCGCGACAGCGCAAGGGTGATCTCGCGGGGGCGCTGGATCGAGCCGAGGTCCACCCCTCGCAGGTCGCCGGCCGCGGTCGCGTAGGTCACGCGTAACTTGTGTCCGGGAGAGTCGGCGGCCTTCTGCTCACTGAAGTCGCCCTGACCTCCGGTCCAGCCGTGCTTTCGCAGCTGAGAGTGCTCTTCCTTGACCAGATCGGTCGAGTTCTTGTAGCGGTGGTCGACGACGACGAGCTCGATCGCGCAGTACGCGTTCTTGCCGCGGTCGCAGGAGCGCACCTGAGCGACAACGTTGGCGCCGTCGACGAGCGGAAGCTGAGTCACGTTCGGGCGGTGCTGCCCGCCGCCGGAGCCGCAGCCGGCGATCACCGCGGCGAGCGCGGCCGATCCGACAAGCGCGACCAGCGCACGGCTTAGTCTTCCGGCGATCATGGGTTCCAGCGCAAGGGTAACGGAGCTCCCTCGGTGGGCCGGCAGCTTGCTTGCGGAATCGCGCGTCGGGCGGCTGGGCCTGGTGGACGACGACGGCGCCCCGCGGGTCCTCCCGGTCACGTATGCGATCGACGGAGAAACGCTGGTCACTGCCGTCGATCAAAAGCCAAAGCTGCGCCACGGCGAGGAGCTGGCCCGCGTGCGCTGGCTGCGCGCGCGCCCGGCGGCGGCGCTCACCGTCGACCACTACGACGATGACTGGTCTGCGCTCGCCTGGGTGCAGGCGCTCGGAGCCGTCCGTGTGCTTGACGCGGCGAGCTCGCCGGACGCGATCGCCGCATTGACCGGACGCTATGAGCCTTATCGAAGCGACCCGCCCGCCGGCCCGCTGCTGGTCCTCGAGCCCGACCGCCTGCTCTGGTGGCGCGCCTAGCGCCAGCCCCACCGGGCCCGGCCCGATGAGCGTCGGACGCTACGCGCTCGGTGCGGCCTGTCTGGTGGTCGTGCTCGCGTCGCTGGCGCTCGCCGCCGTCAACGTGCGGCGGCGCTGGCTGGAGGACTGGGGCGGCGCCCCGGCTCGCCTGTCCGAGATCGTGATCGCGCTCGCGACGCTGATCGCGATCCTCGAACTGCTGGGGACCGTGGGCTGGTTTGAGCTCGCGCCGATCGTTGCCGCGTGCGCCGTGGCGGGCGCCGCCAGCGTGCTGCTCACGTCGGACGCTCGGCGAGCCAGCCGACCTCCGCGCCGTGCGGCCGGACTCGCCGCGGGGGGAATCGCGGTGGCAGTCACCGCGGCGGTCGCGGCCGAATGGACCGGGCCGACTCTGCAGGCGTACGACGTCGGCATCCGCACGTTCGATTCGGTCTGGTACCACCTGCCATGGGCCGCGTCGTTCGCCCAGACGGGGCACATCGCGCCGCTGCGCTTCACCGACATCGAGTACCTGACGTCGTTCTATCCGGCCACCGCCGAAATGCTGCACGGGCTCGGGATCGTGCTCTTTGGGCACGACACGCTGTCGCCGGCGCTCAACCTGATCTGGGCGATGCTCGTGCTGTTCGCGGCCTGGTGCGTCGGCCGCGCGCGGGGAGCGGGCGCCGGGGCAACGGCCGGCGCGGCGATTGTGCTCGCAACGCCGATGATGAACTCGTCCCAGGCGGGCAGCGCCGCCAACGACATCGTCGGGATGTTCTTCCTGCTCGCGGCCGTGGCGCTGGTCCTCGGCGGCGACGGCCGCACGCCCGCGCTCGTGCTGGCGGCTGTGGCCACCGGCCTGGCGATCGGGACCAAGCTCAGCCTGGTGGCGCCCGCGCTGGCGCTCGCGGTCGGCGTGGTCGCGATCGCGCCGCGCGGCCGCCGCCGGACGACCGCGTCCATCTGGCTCGCCGCCCTGTTGCTAGCCGGCGGCTACTGGTACGCGCGCAACCTGATCGCAGTCGGCAACCCGCTGCCGTGGACGAGCCTGGGTGTCCTCCCCACGCCGGCGGCCCCGCTGCAGCAGCACACGGGCTTCGCTGTCGCGCACTACCTGACCAACTCGATTGCCTGGAAGGACTTCTTCGAGCCGGGGCTCGCGGCCGGTCTTGCACGCTGGTGGACGGTGATCCTGGCGTTCGCGGTCATCGGACCGGTGCTGTGCTTGCTGCCCGGAGCCGGGAGCATGGTGCGCATGCTCGGGCTGGTCGCGCTGGTCTCGCTGGCGGCCTACCTGATCACGCCCGAGACCGCCGCCGGGCCGGCCGGCGATCCGGCCGGGTTCGCGTTCAACCTGCGCTACGCGGCTCCGGCGCTGGCGCTGTGCTTCGCCGTCCTGCCGCTCGCGCCGGCGTTCGATGGACCCGGCCGCCAATCGGCGCTGGTCGTCGCGCTCGCGGTCGTACTGATTGCGACGGTCACCAAAGGCTCGTTGTGGCCGCACCGCCACGTCCTCGGGATCGTGCTCGTAGCCGCCGCCATATCGGCGGCGGGGCTCGCGTTGATGGCGATGAGCGGCCGCCCGCAGGCGCGACTGCTCGTGGGATCGGTCGCGGCGCTGTTGCTCCTGGCGGGCGCCGCGGCCGGATTCGGGTGGCAGCGGCACTACCTGCGCGGGCGATACCAGTTCAACCCGGGCGTCTCCTACCTCTCGCACGTGTGGGATTACTTCAGGGCGGTCCATCACGCGCGGGTGGGCGTCGTGGGCACCTTCGGCGGCTTCTTCTCATATCCGCTGTGGGGACTCGATGCCTCAAACCACGTGCAGTACGTCGGGGCGCGCGGACCCCACGGCTCGTTTACGGCGATCGCGACCTGCAAGCAGTGGCGCGAGGCGCTGAACAATGGGCACTACCGCTACGTGGTCACGACCCCGGCGCGCGACCCCTGGCACCCCAAGCGGCTGGCGCCGTCCCCCGAATCCGGGTGGACAGGCTCGGATGCAGCGGCCAAGCTCGTACTCGGCCGGCGGGCCAAGGGGCAGCCGATCGCCGTGTACCGGATCCGCGGCCGGATGCATCCGGCCGCGTGCCCGCCCTCGCGGGGCTAGGCGGGTCGGGTGTAGACCAAAGGGTCGCAGCCACTAACCTCCCAAAACATGTCCGCAACTGCCGATCCACTCACCGATCCCGAGCTGCTCGAGACCGCCTGGGACCTCGATCCCCTCGTCGAGGGCGAAGGCGAGGCCGGGGTCGACCGCCAGCTTGACGAGGCCGTCGCCGCCGCCTCGGAGTTCGCCGACCGCTACGCCGGCAAGGTCGCCGAGTTCGACGCCGACGGGCTCGCGCAGGCGATGCACGAGCTCGAGCGCATCCACGAGCTGATCGGGCGCGCGGCCTCCTACGCCGCCCTGCGCTTTTCGACCGACACGGCGGACCCAACTCGCGGCGCGTTGCTGCAGCGCGTCCAGGAGCGCGGCACCGAGCTCGAGACAAAGCTTCTGTTCTTCGATCTGGAGTGGGCGGCGGTCGACGACACGCGAGCCGATGAGCTGCTGGCAGTTCGCGACTCCGGCGAGGACGAGCTCGAGTTCTGTCGTCACCACCTGCGGACCGTCCGGCGCTACCGGCCCCACCTCCTGTCCGAGAAGGAGGAGAAGCTGCTCGCCGAGAAGTCGATCTCGAGCCAGAGCGCTTGGGCGCGGCTGTTCGGAGAGGTGGTTGCGGCGCTCAGGGTCGACCTCGACGGCAACGAGGTGACGCTCGACGTCGCGCTCAGCCGCCTGCAGGTCGCAGATCGAGATGTGCGCATTGCCGCAGCCAAGGCGGTCTCGGAGACGCTCGAGCCGGGGTTGCGCACGCGCGGCTTCATCTACAACACGCTCGTCTACGACAAGTCCGTCGAGGACCGGCTGCGCTCGTACCCGAACTGGCTGGCCAGCCGCAACCTCGCAAACGAGGCCTCCGACGAGTCCGTGATGGCACTGATCGAGGCCGTTCGCAGCCGGTACGAC
>DASYFZ010000636.1:0-2774 GCA_036000295.1 Solirubrobacteraceae bacterium | reverse complement strand
GCGGGCACCGGCCCATGACGCGGGACGGGCCGTGATTCGATTCCCAGCAGGGCCACCGGCCAGCCGCCCAGATGCGCGTCCCACGACACCGCCACTTCGGCTTCGTGCATGCCCTTCCAGCGTTCGAGCGGTGGATGGTCTGAGTCGACCACCGCGCGCATCACCGAACGGATGTCAAACGGCTTCTTGCGCCCCGGGTTGGTCTCCTGAGCGAAGATCTGGCCCACGGTCTCGAGATCGGACCCGGGCGCCTCGTGCGGTGAGGGCCTGACGTCGCGGTCGGCCGGGTCGGTGGTCTCCGCGCGGCGCGGGAAGCGCTCGCCGGGCGCCACGTAGGCGTGCTCGTAATAGCGCAAGAGCACTTCACAGGCGCCCGCGATATCTGAGGCGCTGTATTGCGCCTGGCCGTTGGGGCCCATGATCCGCTCCTGGCCGCCGATCCCGAAGTTGTCCTCGGCTGACACGCCGCCGGAGTAGTCCAGCGCCTGCTTGCCGGTCAGCACCATCGCGCTCTCGGGCGTCATCACGAGGATGCCCTTGGTGTGCATCAGCATCGTCGCCTCGGCGTTCCAGTAGGGCTGCGCGCCGACGTTGATGCCGCTGACGACGATGTTGATCTCACCGCCGGCCTGGGTGAAGCGCACGATCCGGCGCAGCACGGCGGCGACCCAGTCCATGTTCTCGGTGCCCGAGTCCATCGCGATCTTCGCTCCAGCCGACAGCGCGAACCACTCGCACGGAATCTGCAGATGCTCGGCGAGGTCGAGAGCATCGATGATCCGGATGCATTCGGGCTCGGCCAGCGACCCGAGCGAACGAGTCGGATCGCCGAGCAGGATCACGCGCTCCATCCCTTCCGGGTAACGGTCGGTGCGGTTGCGGATCAGCCCGACGACGATTCCCGCGGTGTTGGTCGCGGCCGGGCGCTGCACAGGCGCGAACCGGCCCTCCTCGTCGTAGTCGTACTCGATGAACTCCCCTGGCGGGACTGCCGAGCCAGGCATCTGACGCGACGGCGCCAACAGCTTGAGGATCTCGGCGGGATGCACCTGTCCGCGACGACGGGCGGTCACGATCCGCTGGGCGCCGTCGTCGAGCGGCTGCAGCGGCTCGGTCGGCAGCGGATCGACCTGCGTGACGACGCCGCGGCCGGCGGGGTTGAAGAAGCGCAGCACGACCTCGCGCCCGGCACCGTCGCCGGTACCCAGCGTGACCCGGAGCATCACCATCTCCAGTCCAAGCCCCGCCGACATCCGGCCCATCCTCGCGATCACCGCGCGTGCCTCGTCGGGCTCGAAGTCAACAGCCGGCCACGCGTAGAGCATCACGCGGTTCCACTGCAGCCGCTCGCGCGAGCGCCGCCGCGACTGGAACGCGCGCATCGCCTCGAACGCCTGGCGCGCCGTGCGCTCCAGCGCGGGGAGCGCGATGATCCGGCCGCGCTCGTCGCGCACCGGGGTCATGTCGCGAACCTCGGCGACCGTGACCAGACGCTCGTCGCGTTTGTTCTCGCGCGCGGTGGCGCGGAACAGATGGACGTCCTGGTCGGCTGGCAGGCGCTCGAGCTCGAAGTTGGTCAGCCGCCACAGGTCGAGCCGCTCGGCGATCAGCGGATGCAGACCGCGCACGCCGCGATCTTCGACCAGCTCGCCGTGGTCGTCGCGGCGGAACGTGACGATGTCCGTGCCTTCGCCGTCCGGCGCGGCTACAACGAATGTCACGCGGTTCAGCGCTGCCGGAAGGTCGGCTGCGTCAAGGTGCTCCTTCAGGCGCGCTGACAGCTCACGGTCGGTTGACACTTCTCGATCGTCCGAGCGCCAGGCGTACACGTCGACCAGCAGCACGTCTCCATCGGAAAGCTCCGGCCCGGAGGCGCTGAGCGCCTTCAGCACATCGGAGAGCTCACCGGGCTCGGCGAACACGGAGGCGGCCCGGTGGCGAATGCCGGCGTGCTCGAATGACGTCAGCGCGAACGGCGTGCCGGCCAGCTCTCGGTGCTCGATCCGCTCGAGCTCGCGGACGCGGTAGTAACGCTTGGTCATCGCCTCGAGCAGCTCCTGGCGCAGTTCCGGCCCGGCGTCGCCGACTCGGCGGAACACCAGCGGCGCCAGCGGCTGCGCGCACTCGATGAGTGCGCGCACATGCGCGTCGCGGTCGGCGCCCGACGGATCCTTGGCAAGCGCGTTGAGGTGCTCGTCGACGACCGCGTAGTCCTCCTCGCGCGCCTGCTCGATCAACGGGCGGTCGCACAGACGCCAGCGCACCTCGCGGGCCAGCTCTGCCAGCCCCGGCTCCGAGGTGACGAGCGCCGCTTCGAGCCGGTCCAGCACCTCGCGGAACCCGTCGTCGCATACGACCTGGTCGTCGGCGTCGGCCAGGCGACGCTCGAGGATCCCGCGCACGGACGCGCTCGCGGTGGCCGCGCGCTGACGCGACAAGAACAGCCGGTAGCTGGCGGCCTCGAGCGCGGCCGTGCGCTCCAGACCATCGATGCCGTAATGGCGCAGCGCGCGCTCCAGACTTGCCACGAACCGGTCGGGCAGCCCCTCGGAGCTCGGGTCAAGCGACCGCAGGAACGCCTGCAGATAGTGCTGCGGGCTGGGCGCGTCGGCGCCCGCATCGCTCTCGGCGCCGTGTGGGCGGCTGACCGCGCGAAGGTCGGCGTAGACCTCCAGCAGGCGCAATTCGCCGTCGGGGTCGCCCGGCGCGGCCAGCACACCGTCGAGAATCGTCTGCGCCTCCTTGGGCGGCACGTCGTAGCCGAGCACGACCCA
>DASYFZ010000346.1:0-10619 GCA_036000295.1 Solirubrobacteraceae bacterium | reverse complement strand
CGGCGTGCTGGCTGGCGCTGGGCGCGGTCGGCGCGATCACCGCACCGGACGCCGGGAGGCGACGCTCGTGGCTGCGCGGTGCGTTGATCGTCGCTAGCTCGTACACCGCCAACTACGGCGTCAAGCTCGTGGTGCGCCGGGGCCGGCCGCAGCTGCCCGGGCTCGAGCCGCTGACCCCGGTCGTCTCTGGGCTGTCGTTCCCGAGCGCCCACGCGACGACGTCGTTCGCCGCCGCGCGCGCGTTCAGCGAGGTCGCGCCTGCCGCCCTGCTGTACGGGACCGCGGTGGCGTTCGCGCTGAGCCGGCCGTATCTCGGCGTGCACTATCCGAGCGACGTGGTCGCAGGGGCTTTCCTCGGCAGCGCGATTGCGGAGGCGTGGCCGTCATGAAGGTCGGGATCGTCGGGATGCCCAACGCGGGCAAGTCCTCGCTGTTCAGCGCGCTGACCGGGGTTGCCGCCGAGGCCGCGAACTACCCGTTCACGACGATCGAGCCCAACGTCGCGGTTGTGCCGGTCGCCGACGAGCGCCTCGACGCGGTCGCCGCGACCGTGCGCTCCTCGAAGGTCGTCCCCGACACGATCTCGTTCCACGACATCGCGGGCCTCGTCGCCGGCGCGCACCGCGGCGAAGGTCTGGGCAATCAGTTCCTGGCCAACATCCGCGAGACCGACGCGATCGTCCACGTGGTGCGCGTCCACGACGACCCAAACGTCGTCCACCCCGAGGGACGCGTCGATCCGATGGCCGACGTCGAGACGATCGAGACCGAGCTGATCTACGCCGATCTGGAGCAGGCCGAGCGCCGGCTGGACCGCGTCGCGAAGGCGGCCAAGAGCGGAGACCGGCGCAGCATCGCCGAGGCGCAGTGGCTGCGCGACCTGATCGAGGCGCTGCAATCCGGACGCCCGGCGAGAACCGTGCCGCCACCGGCAGACGCGCCCGACGCGATGCAGATGCTGCAGCCGCTGACCGCCAAGCCGGTGCTGTTCGTCGCCAACGTCGAGGAAGGCTCGGATGAGATCCCGCCGGCGCTGCTCGAGCACGCGGCAGCACAGGACGCGGGGGTCGTGGCGGTGTCGGCGCGGCTGGAGTCAGAGCTCGAGTCGCTCGACGCCGAGGACGCGGCGGCGATGCGCGCCGACCTTGGTCTTGAGGAGTCCGGGCTCGAGGCGGTGGTGCGCGGAGCGTTCTCGCTGCTTCAGCTGATCGCGTTCTTCACCGCCGGGGAGGACAAGCCCGCGCAGTCCTGGCACCTGCGCCGCGGTCTGTCGGTGTGGCACGCCGCCGGCCTGATCCACTCAGACATCCAGCGCGGCTTTGTCCGCGCGGAGGTCGTGGGCTGGCAGGAGCTCGTCGACGCGGGTGGCTACGCGGGGGCGCGCGATCGCGGGACGCTGCGCCTCGAGGGTCGCGACTACGTGGTCGCCGACGGCGACGTGATCACGGTCAAGTTCACTCCATAGGTCGGTCGCGGCGGTGCTCCACGAAACGTTCACCAGGCGGTTCAACGTCCGCATCCCGATGCGCGACGGCGTCACGCTCGCGGCTGACCTGGTGCTGCCGGCGCAGTTGCCGGCGCCGGTGGTGGTGTCACGCACGCCGTACGGACGCAGTGGCGAACGCCAGACCGAGCGCGCCGACGCGTTCGTCAAGGCGGGGTACTGCGCCTGCTGGGTCGATGTGCGTGGACGCGGCGATTCGGAAGGTGCGTTCGAGCCCTACCGAAACGATGGCGTCGACGGTGTCGACGTGATCGCCTGGGCGGCCGCTCAAGAATGGTGCGACGGATCGGTCGCGACGTACGGAGGGAGCTACCCGGGCCACATCCAGTGGCTGACGGCGCTGCACCAGCCGCCGGCGTTGAAGGCGATGATCGTGTTGGTGAGCCCGTCGGATCCGTTCGTGGAGGACCCCACCGGGTTGCCCGGGCCGATGTACGTCCACTGGTATCGCATGACCGACGGCCACGCGATGCAGTACACCGGGGCCGTCGACTGGATGGCCGTCTACGGCCATCGTCCGCTGACGGATCTCGCCGAGGCGGCCGGCTTTCGCTCGGAGCTGTGGCGCGAGGTATGCCGGCACCAGACACTCGACGAGTGGTGGGAACCCGTCCGCTACCAGCACCGCATCGAAGAGGTCGACGTTCCGGTGCTGCACATCTCCGGGTGGTACGACGACGAGGAGATCGGCACGCCCGCGAACTTCGCCCGGATGCACGGCGCCGGTCGGGCCGGGCAACGGCTGCTCATGGGTCCGTGGGGCCACCAGGTCAACAGCGGCACCAAGCTCGGCGAGCTCGACTTCGGCCACGACGCCGTGATCGACATGGACGCCGCGATGACCTCGTTCCTGGACGAGATGGTTCGCGGCCGACCGCCGGCCGAGCCGGCGCCACCGGCTCCGCCGGCGCGGATCTTCCTGATGGCCGCCAACGAGTGGATCGATCTCGACGGATGGCCCGCGCCGGGAAGCACCGAGCTGGCGCTGCATCTCGATAGCGACGGACGCGCCAACTCACGCTACGGCGACGGCCGGCTTCGCGACGGTGCCCCGGACGCGGAGTCACCCGCCGACGTCTGGGTGCACGATCCCGAGCGCCCGGTCCCGTTCATCACCGACGCCTCGTCTGCCCAGATCGGCGGTCCCGACGACTATGCCGGTGTCGAGTCCCGCGGCGATGTGCTCGTCTACACCGCCGAGCCGCTCACCGAGCCCTTGGACGTCGTCGGTCCGGTACGCCTGGTGGCGTTCGTATCCACCTCGGCGGCGGACACCGACGTGACCGCAAAGCTCATCGATCTGCACCCGAACGGATTCGCCCAGCGGCTCTGCGACGGCCTCGTGCGGTTGCGATACCGCGATGGGCATGAGCGCACGCAGCCGGTCGAGCCGGACACCGTCTACGAGGTCGAGATCGCGATGTGGGACACGGCGCAACGGTTCCTGCCCGGCCACTGCATCCGTCTCGAGGTCGCCTCGTCCGCGCACCCCAAGTTCTCGACGAACTCGGGAACCGGCGGCGACGAGAGCGAGGCGACGGAGACCGTTGTCGCCCACAACCGTCTGTTTCACGACGCGGCGCGGCAGTCGCGGCTGCTGCTCACGCTGCTCGAGCCCACGCACAAAGGTGATTAGTGCCGATATACGCGGTACTAATCACCTTTGTCGAAACCCCACTACGCGTGCCGGGGCTTGTGCGCAGGTCGGCGCGGCTCAGCCTCTGCGAGCGTCGGCCACAGAGATTCGCTGCGGCAGCGATGTCCCCAGATCGCTCATCTGGTGCACGAACGACCGCTCCTGCGGATCGCTCGGCGGCGGCGTGCCGGTGTGGATGTAGTTGCCCTGAGGGCCGCCGACGACCCAGAAGCGCCCGGCGGCGGGTGGTGCCTTGCGGCGCGCGCGGAACGGTGTCAAATAGAGCAGGTAGGCGTTGCCCTTCGAGACCGTGGGCAAGCAGTTCTGCGATCCGGCGAGCTTTGGGTCCGCGACGCCGAGCAGCGTGAACGTCGCAGGCAGCCGCCTGCCGGCGACGAGCTCGATCACATGCACGGTCGCGTCCTTCATCGGGAGGCCGGAGACGACCCGCGTCGCGACCGCACCGGTCGGCGAGACGACCGCGACCGACAGGGCGTCGCGACGGAGCTGGGCGAGGCTCTTGTACTCGCTCGCGAAGCTGCACGCGACCCCACGCCCTGTCTCCGGAGCATCGCGCACGGCGGTCCGCGCAGCCGTGCCGCAGCCGGCGATCGTCAGCGCCGCGACGACAGCACCAAGAGCCCGCATATGCCGACACTACGCGCCGGGCAGCGAACCGTCACCGCGCGAACGCGGGGATCTGCTCGAACAGCGACGAGGCGACGGCGAGCGCCGGCTTCTCGGTGCCGTCGTAGGCGATCAGGCCCTTGTGGTTCAGGCCGTCGGTCGGATACTCGCGGGGCAGGGCCGCGCCGCCGGTCCACCCCGGGTTGACGGCGAAGTCACGCAGCGCCCAGTAGATCGAGCCGTTGATGAACGGCAGCCCCGCGAGCACCGCGTACGTGCGCCGCAGGTAGTCGCTCTGGAAGTCGAACGTGCCCTTGACGCCGGCAGGCCCGTCATACAGGGCCTCGGCGCCGAACTCGGACACGACGAGCGCCTGGCCGGGATAGCGCGCGTGGGACTGGCGCAGGAACGGCGCGAGCTCGTCGAAGGCAGCGACCGAGTGCCCAGGCCGCCCGGTGTACCAGCCGAAGTAGTCGTCGATGCCGAGCACGTCGAGGCGGGAGTAGATCCGCTGGGGCGCATAGCCCGGATAGCAGTACGTGTCGAGGCCGACCACCGCCGCCGGGTCGAGCCGGCGGGCCAGGTCGATCGCCTGGCTCAGGTACTTCTCGGTCCCCGGCGTCGTGTTCGGCGTCGGCGTCAGCTCGTTGGCGACGGAGTCGACGACGACCGATGGATGGCTGCGCTCGCCGAGGATCGTGGCCCGCAGCATCCCGAGCGCTCGGCGCCGGCCGCTCGCGGTCGCCAACTTGGAGTCAGCGTGGTCGACCGGAGGTTGCGACCACACCATGATCCCGGCAGCGTCGAGGGCGTTGAGCAGCTGATCGCTCAGCAGGTAATGCGCGCGCGTGATGTTCGCCCCGACCGATCGCAGCTGCGAGACGATCGTGTCGATGTCGCCGTCGCTGAGTGCGGCGCCGCGGCCGGCGACATCCTCATGGATCGCGGCGCCGTGCAGCCACACGCGCCGGCCGTTGAGCCAAAGGATTCCGTGGCGCACCTTGATGCTGCGCATGCCGACGTGCAGCGAGTTGACCTGCTCGACGCGACCCCCTGAAACCGTCTGGATCTCCACCCCGTACAGCGCCGGGTCAGAGGGCGACCACAGCACCGGGCGACCTTGCAGCGGCAGCCGGAAGCTGATCGGGACCGCAGCGCCTGCCGCCACCGACCGCCGCACCACACCCGTCCCGACCGAGACCCCACCGGGCGAGCGAACCGTCACGACGACCCCGGCGGGCAGCGACTCCCCCGACAGGTTGCGCAACGAGCCCTGGACGAGGACAGAGCCGCACGCATAGCCACAACCGAGCGACGGCATCACGCCCAGGTCCTCGAGCTCCAGCCTGCCGACCGGCTGAAGCGTCACGCCTCGGACGATCCCGCCCCAGTTCCACCAGTCCTGGGGAAACGCGCCCGGCCCGGCCACGTTTGAGACCCGGACCACCAGGAGGTTGGACGCGCCCGGCCGCAGCGACGAGGCGGGGACGCTGAACGGCGCGTACGGCTGGCCGGAAGCGCCGATCCGGCGGCCGTTGAGCCATACCTCGGCGGTCCGGCGAACCCCCTCGAAGCGCACGTTCCATGAACGGCCCGCCACGGCCGGAGGACCATCGAACCGCAGCGAGTACCAGACGACGGTCCCGCGGTCACCGGCCGGCGTGACGTTCGGGTTGAAGTCGTTGGGAATCGCAACCGACTCGCCGCCGGAACCCGGCAACCCGCCAGCCCACCCGTCGCGGAGCCCGACGTTCCCGGGGTCTGGCACCGAGCGCCAAGCCGCTGCATCCAACGCGATCGCCGCCGGTGGGCGCAGGCTCGACGGAGCCGCATCGCTGACCCGCACCGTGCTCGACCCCCCACCACCACAGCCGGCAACCGCCGCCGCGATCGCAGCCAGCACAACCCAGACGCCTCTACGAGCCACGCCGCTAAAGGTCGCTGAGCGACTCGGCGGCCTCGAGCCGCTCGGCCAGGCGGTTGAGCCCGAATCCGCGCGCCGCCGACGCACCGCCCGCGAGGTCCGTCGCGCGATCATCCGGCCGCTCGAGCTCGACGTGCTGGAGCGTTGCGATCTCCTTGAAGCTCCGAAGCGCGTCGGCGTCATCGGTCAGCGCCGCCGCCACGCGCGGACGCTCGTCGCCGGCGGCGGCGATCGCTCCTTCGAGCGAGCCGTGCTTGCGCAGCAGCTCGGCGGCGGTCTTCGGGCCGATCCCGGAGGCGCCCGGGAGCCCGTCGGACGGGTCGCCCCGCAAAGCGATGAAGTCCGGCACGAGCTCCGGACCGACCCCGTAGCGGCGTTCCACCTCAGCGGGGTCGACTTCCTCAAACCCGCTCAGCCCCGATTTCAGATACAGCACGCGAACACCATCTCCCACGCACTGGTACATGTCGCGGTCGCCGGTGAGGATCAGGGTCTCGCCCCCGGCGCCCGCCTCGACCTCTGCAAACGAGCCCAACAGGTCGTCGGCCTCGACGTCGTCGGACCCGACCGCGTACCAGCCGAACGCCTCGAAGAACGACGGCGCCTGCTTGAACTGCCATCCAAGCGCATCGGGCACCGGCGGGCGGTCGGCGTGGTAGGCGGGGAACGCCTCGACCCGATACGGCGCGGCTTCAGCTCCGAAGCACACCGCGATCGCGCGCGGCTCGCGGTCCGCAGCGACCCGCAGCAACACGTTGGCCGCGCCGAGCAGCGCGTTGACGGGCCGGTCCTCGGCGCCCTTGATCGAATCGGGCAGCGCGAAGAACGACCGGTACAGCACAAACGGGCCGTCGACGACCAGCAGCGGACCAGGCATGCCGCCGGAGGGTAGCCCCCCGGGCGCAAGCAGGTCCAAAGACGTGGCTAGGAAACCGAGACGGCGGGACCGTCGTAGCTGCCGTACACGACCCGGTACGTGCCGGGGCCGGGCAGCTGAAGACCGTAGGAACCACCCGCTCCGACGGTGGTGCTGGCGACCGTCTTCCAGCCGTGGGACCCACGAGCCTGGATCGTCACCGTGTCACCGCGGTGCGCCGGCATGATCGTCCCGTGCAGCCCGGGGACGGCGCCCGAGACGATGTCGCGGACGAGCGCCGGCAGCGCGAGCACGGCCTGCGCCTCGGCCTGCTGCGCGCGGTGCGCGGCCCCGCCCCGCCGGCGGCCGTGGCTCTGCGGCGGTGCGCCCGGATTCGTCGAGATCGCGGTGAACGACGCGAGCGTGGTCTGCAGACCGAACACCGACTGGAGCTGCTGCCCGGTGATCTGCGTGCTGCCCTTCGTTCCCACCACTTCCGCGTCCAGCACCCGAGGCGAGACGCCGTGCTTGGTGACCTGGATGCCGAGCAGCTGGCCCTTGACGTAGTGCCCGAGCTTGGCGGCGGCGGCGCTGAGGCTGAGGCTGTACCCCCAGTGCTCGTTGGGGTTGCCGGCCGCGCCGTCATAGGGGTCCGGCACACCCACGAGCCAGGGCTCGGGCTGGGAGCCGGGCCAGACGTTCTGGATGCTCTCGGTGTAGCCGCCCGAGCTCGACGAGAAGTAGGTGACGACCGGGGTGCCGTTGTAGGTGACGACCTGGCCGCGGGTCGCGGCGACGGCTGCGTCGGTCGAGGGGGTCTCGGCCGCCACGCCCCCGTACATCTGCGAGCGCGTGTCCGAGTAGAGGTCGTAGGTACCGCCACCGACGCTGGTCGTGAGCGCGTAGGTGCGGGCGGCGACCGCCTGGACCTTCAACGCCTCAGGCGCCCAGCTCGAGGGCATCTCCCAGGAGATCACGCCGCGTACGTAGTCATCGAGTCCGATGTAGTCGACGGTCTGCACGCCGCCTGAGCCGTTGGGGCTGAAGACCAGCGATCCGCGGTAGGTTCCGACGCCGGCGAGGCTCAGAGGGCCGGGACCGGTGGCGCTCAGCGGCGCCTGGAAGCGGCCGACCTTCTTGCCCTTCTGATTGACGACCACGAGCGAGCCGTCGGCCTGCGGCCGGATCCAATATGTGGCGCCGGGATCGATCTTCTTGTTGCCGACGTGCGTCGCGCCCGAGAATGCGGCCGAGCTCGTGCCGACGAGTACGCGGACGATCTTGTTGGGATTGGCCTTGCCCAGCGTCGTGTGCTGGTAGTAGTGGCCGAGGATCCAGCGGTAGTCCTTGCCGTGTAGGGCATATCCATATGAGCCGTACTGGCTCATCCCGATTCCATGCCCGAATCCGCCGCCGCGGATGTAGAAGCTCCCGTCCGCCATCGCCGAACCGGCGAAGGCGAGCGTCATCGTCACAATCGCCACTAGGCCCATCACCACGCGCATGAGGCTCCCTAAACACGGTTGGAAGCGGCGGGTTGCGGTTAGATACGGGGCTGACATGGCGGAGCGGAAGGCTTCAGAAGTTTTCGTGGAGTGCCTCGAGGCGGAGGGCGTTCGGTACGTCTTCGGGATTCCTGGCGAGGAGACGCTCGATCTGAGCGAGTCGATCGCCGATTCTTCGATTCAGTTCGTTCCGGTCCGACACGAACAGGGCGGGGCGTACATGGCGGACGCCTATGGCCGCCTGACGGGCCGGGCCGGTGTTTGCCTGGGGAACCTTGGCCCGGGAGCGACAAACCTCGTCACAGCCGTAGCAGACGCATTCCTGGATCGCGCCCCGCTGGTCGCCCTGACGGGTCAGTCGGACCTGGAGCGCATGCACAAGGAATCACACCAGTACCTTGATCTAATCGGCATCATGAGGCCGATTGTTAAGTGGAACGCAAGAGTCTCTAGCCCAGAGATCGTTCCCGAGGACGTGCGCAAGGCGTTCAAGGTCGCCGAGTCAGAGAAGCCCGGCGGCACCCACCTGGAGCTTCCCGAGGACGTGATGGCGCAGCCGCTCGACGCCTCGCCGCTCCCGAGACGCGACCCGGTGCAGCCCGAGCCCGGAGCCAGCGAGCTCGAGGCCGCCGCGCAGGTCATCGCCAATGCGCAGCGCCCGATTGCGCTCGCAGGCAGCGGCGCAATCCGAGCGCACGCAGCCCGCGCCCTGCGGCAGTTCGTCCACGCGACCGGCATCCCCGTCGCCGAGACGTTCATGGCCAAGGGGCTGCTCGACTATGAAGATCCCAGGGCGCTGGGGACCGTCGGCCTGCAGTCGCGCGACTACTCGGTGGCGGGTTTCGACGACGCCGACGTCGTCATCACGATCGGCTACGACCTCGTCGAGCACGCCCCCGAGCACTGGAACCCGCGCCGCGACAAGAAGATCATCGTGATCGACAGCGTCGCCGCCGAGATCGACGAGTACTACCTGCCCGAGGTCGAGCTGATCGGCGACATCGCACACGTCCTGACCAAACTGGCCGACTGCTGCCCGGACGCTCCGCAGGTGGGGGCACAGTCGGGCTCGAGCCGCCTGCACGACGTCGTCATGCGTGCCCTGAACGATGCTCGCGACGACGATCACTTCCCGATGCGACCGCCTCGGGTGCTGTGGGACATCCGGCACGCGCTCGGACCCGAGGACATGCTGGTGTCCGACGTCGGGCTGCACAAGCTGTGGATCGGCCGGATGTTCCCCGCTCACGAGCCCGGCACGGTCCTGATCGCAAACGGACTGGCGGGGATGGGCTTCGCGTTGCCCACTGCGATCGCCGCCAAGCTCGTGTACCCGGATCGCAAGGTCGTCACGGTCTCCGGCGACGGGGGCTTCTTGATGAACTGCCAGGAGCTCGAGACGGCGGTCCGGCTGCGCACGGCGATCGTCAACGTCGTCTGGGAGAACCACGAGTTCGGCTCGATCGCCTGGAAGCAGGACAAGAAGTTCGGCCGCCACTTCGATGTCGGGTTCGGCAACCCCGACTTCGTGCGCCTGGCCGAGGCGTTCGGAATGCCGGCGTGGAGATGCGCCGACGCAGGAGAGTTCGCGCGCAGACTTTCTGAGGCTCTCGCGCTTGACGTTCCGTCCCTGATCGTGGTACCGATCGACTATTCGATCGACGTCGCGATGTCAGAGCAGCTCGGGGCGGAGACGGTAGCGACCTGAAAATTGAGCTACGAGACCCTTATCTGGGAGCGGTCGGGTGCGGTTGGGAGCTTGACGCTCAACCGGCCCCAGACGCTGAACGCGTGGACCCGGCAGTTCGGCGACGAGCTGCTGTCGGTGATCCAAAACGAGGCCGCCGATGAATCGGTTCGCGCCGTGCTGGTCACCGGTGCCGGCCGTGGCTTCTCCTCGGGCGCCGACCTGCGCGCCGGCTTTGACCCCGCCGACGACGGCAAGCCCGACATCTACAAGGAGCTGCACGAGGTCTACCACCCGATCATCGCGGGCGTCCGCAGGCTCCCAAAGCCGGTGGTCGCCGCGGTCAACGGCCCGGCGGTCGGGATCGGCTGCTCGCTCGCACTCGCGTGCGATCTGATCCTGGCCGCGGAGTCGGCCTACTTCGGGCTGGCGTTCGTCAACATCGGGCTGATGCCCGACGGCGGCTCGACCGCCTTCGTCCCTCCCGCCGTCGGTCGCGCGCGGGCGTTCCAGATGGCGCTGCTCGGCGAACGGGTGCCGGCGCCCCAGGCGCTCGAGTGGGGACTTGTCAACTGGGTGCATGCCGACGAACGGCTGATGGACGAGGCCTGGGCGCTGGCGCGCCGCCTCGCCGCCGGACCGACCCGTTCGTACGCCAGCTCCAAGCAGGCGCTGAATAACTTCATCTACGCAGACCTCGACGGACAGCTCGAGCTCGAGGCCGAGCTCCAGCACGCGTTGGGCCGGACCAACGACTTCATGGAAGGAGTTGCGGCGTTCGTCGAAAAACGCGATCCGGCCTACGGAGGGAACTGAGGTCACATGAACATGCTGGACCCGAGCGATGAGCTCGATCACATCGCCGAGTTCGCTGACTCGG
>DASYFZ010000618.1:0-5914 GCA_036000295.1 Solirubrobacteraceae bacterium | reverse complement strand
GGCAACTGGATCCCGCACGCGCTACGCGACGCAACCGAGGACGGCGTGTTCTTCGTCGGCGACTCGGCGGGCCACTGCCTGCCGCTGACCGCCGAGGGGATCCGCACCGCTCTGTACTTCGGCCTCGCGTGCGGGCGCGAGTTGCGCGGCGTTGTCGAGGGCCACCGGTCACGCGAGGATGCGCTCGCCCGCTATCACGCGTTCTCGGCCCAGCACGCGCTCCCGTTCCGCTGGATGCTGCGCATGCAGCGGCTCGTTCCCCGAGTGGCGCCACGCCTGCTCGCGGGCTCGTTGCAGGCGATCGACCGCAAGCGCTTCATCGACTGGGCCTTCGGCCACTACCTCGAAGTCGCGCACCCGCGATTCGTGGGCGGCGGCGCGCTGGCGCCGGCGCTGGCCGCCGCTTAGCTCCGCGGCCGCTCTCGGGTCCCTTACTTGGCGTTCAGCCAGTCGGTGCCGATGCCGGCGTCGACGGCGAGCGGCGGGTCCATCTCGAACGCGTTGCTCATCTTGTCGATCGCGATCTGCTTGACGGTCTCGGCTTCGTCCTCGGGACCCTCGAACAGCAGTTCGTCGTGGATCTGAAGAATCATCCGCGACTTCAGTCCCGCCTCTTCGAGCGCCTGCTCGCACCGCACCATCGCGACCTTGATGATGTCGGCCGCGGTCCCCTGGATGACCATGTTGACCGCAAATCGCTCGCCCTGGCGGCGCAGCTCCCAGCGCCGGGCCCTGAGCTCCGGGACCTGGCGGCGGCGTCCGAACAGCGTCGAGACGTACCCGTGCTCGGTTCCCTGCACGATCGTCTCCTCAATGAAGCGGGCGACCGCTGGGAAGCCGGCCATGTAGCGCTGGATGAACTCCTCGGCCTCCTCCTGCGGAATGTCGAGGCGGTCCGCCATCCCCCACGCCGACAGTCCGTAGACGATCCCGTAGTTGATCATCTTCGACTTCGAGCGCATCCCCGGATCGATCTGGTCGGCGGTGACGTTGAACACGCGCATCGCGGTCGCCGTGTGGACGTCCTCGCCGCGCCGGAAGATCTCCTTGAGCACGTCCTCCTCGGCGATGTGGGCGAGCAGCCGCAGCTCGACCTGGGAGTAGTCGGCCGAGACGAGCAGGTTGCCCGGCTCGGCCACGAAGCAGGACCTGATCTCGCGACCGAGCTCGGTGCGGATCGGAATGTTCTGAAGGTTCGGGTTGTTGGATGACAGGCGACCGGTCGTGGCGGCGGTCTGGTTGAAGGTCGTGTGCAGGCGGCCGTCGGCACCGAGCAGCTGGGGCAGCGCGTCGAGGTAGGTCTGGGCGAGCTTGGTCAGCTCGCGCCAGCGCTCGATCTTGGGAATCACCTCGTGCTCTGAGCGGATCGCCTGGAGCACGCGCGCGTCGGTCGAGTAGCCGGTCTTGCCGCGGCGCTTGCGTGACAGGCCGAGCCTCCCGAACAGGACCTCCTCGAGCTGGCGCGGCGACCCGAGCATGAACTCGGTGCCGCACAGCTGGAAGATCTCGCGCTCGAGGGCGTTGGCCTCGTCCTTGACGCGGTCGGAGATCTGCTTGAGAAGGGTGGTGTCGAGCTTCAGCCCGCGCTTCTCCATGTCGCGCAGGACGCGGACGAGTGGGAGCTCCACCTCGACGAGCAGGTCCGTCAGGCCGCGGCCGCGGATCTCCTCGCGCTGCCATGCGGCGAGCGCTTCGACGAGCACGGCGTCCGCGGCGGCCTCGGGGTCGACGGCAGCCGCAAAGCCTCGCTCCTCGCACAGCTCCCGGAACGGATAGGCACGCCTGGCCGGCTCGAGCAGGTACGCCGCGACCTCTGTGTCGTGAGCGAGCACCGCCGGGACCTCTCCCAGCGACTTGGCGTCGTGGGCGATCGCGGGCCGCTTGCCGATCTGCGCGACGAGCTCCTCGGGGCTGTCGCAGTCGCCGGCGAGGACCTCGCTGGAGCCGTCGACGTGGACGCCGAAGCTCCAGTGTCCGTCAGCCGCGAACAGCTGGTCCTGGGGGATGTCCGGAGCCTTGACCGCGATCGACACCTCGGTTTCCGGGAGGCGCGCGACGTCTCTAAGTGCGCCGTTCCTGACGCGGGCGGTGATCGTCTCGTCGGTGGACGGCGCGGGCGCGGCGGCGTCGGCCGAGCCGAGCGCCTCCTCGAGGCGGCGCAGCGGCTCGCGGAGCTCGTACTCGCGGAAGGTGTCGCGCAGCGTCGAACGGTCCGGGGGCTGCGCGACGTATGTCTGCAGGTCGAACTCGAACGGGATGTCGCGCTTGACGGTCGCGAGCTGCTTGGAGATGCGCGCGTCGTCGGCGTGGTTGGTGAGGTTTTCCTTGCGCTTGGCCCCGCTGATGTCGTCGATGTGGGCCAGCACCTCCTCGAGCGACCCGAAGCGCTGCAGGAGGTCGGCGGCGGTCTTGTCGCCGATCCCGGGGACTCCGGGGATGTTGTCGCTCGTGTCGCCCTTGAGCCCGATGAAGTCGGGCACGAGCTCCGGCGGGATCCCGTAGCGCTCGATCACACCCTCGCGGTCGTAGACCTTGGTGTCGGTGATGCCGCGCGAGGTGGTCATGATCCGTACGCCCTCATCGACGAGCTGGTAGGCGTCGCGGTCGCCGGTGACGACCATCACCGGGATCGGGGGGTCTTCCTGGCGGGCGCGTTGGACGATCGAGGCGATCACGTCGTCGGCCTCGTAGCCCTCGACGGCGAGGTTCTGGTAGCCGAACGCCGACACCAGCGGCTCGAACGCGGGCCACTGCTCCTTGAGCAGGCTGGGGCGCGTGGCGCGCTGGGCCTTGTACTCGGCGTAGACCTCCTTGCGGCCCGTGTAGCCCTTGTCCCACACGACGACCGTGGCCTTGGGGCCGTAGTCGGTGAGGATCTTCACGAGCATCGACGCGAACCCGAAAATCGCGTTCGTGGGGACGCCTGTGGAGGTGGCGATCGACTCGGGCAGCGCGAAGAACGCGCGGTACGCGAGGCTGTTGCCGTCGATCAGGAAGAGCTCGTCGGGCATGTGTATCTGAGGTTAGTTGCGCGGCCGACGGCAGACCGGCCCGGCTGGCTGCACTTTGCAAAATCTCTGCGCAATTCGGGGCCGGCGAGAGGTTCGCGCGGGATGCTCGAGCGCGTGAGCGAGTTTCAGGGCCGAAAAGACGCCATTGAGGAGAGGTCGGACTGTCTCGGCGCGTCCGTGGGTGCGGATCCGGGGCTGCAGGCGGGGGAAAACGCACAGTTAGCGGAAGACGCACCGACGAGTGTGCGATCGACCCCGGATAGCGGTGACGATCGAACGAACCTCGTGCCGGTTCTCGGCCTGAGGCACGTTTTCCCTGTCAGCGGGCCTCGCGACCGGCGGATTGCGGCGATCGCGGGGCTCCAGCGGGGCTTCGTATCGAGGTCGCAGCTTCTGGCCGCGGGCATCGAGCGAGGAGCGATTGATCGCATGCTCGCGAACGGCCGGCTTCTGCAAGCTCACCGGGGTGTCTACTCGGTGGGTCATGCCACGGTCCAACCGCTCGGACGTGAGACCGCCGCGCTGCTAGCCATCGGTCCCAAAGCCTTGCTCAGCCACCAGTCGGCGGCCTTGGTGTGGGGAATCGCCCCGGCGCGCGCCGACGATGTCCCAGTCGATGTTCTCGTGCCCGCCAGCCACGTACGCCGCCGGCTCGGGATCGTCGCCCACCGCACGACACGCCTGCACCGGAGCGAGGTCCGGATCTGCCAGGGGCTGCCCGTGACCTCGCCGGCGCGCACGCTCCGCGACATCGCCGGCACCGTAACCATGCGGGAGCTCGAGCGGGCTGTCGACGAGGCACTGATACGCCGGCTCGTTCGCCTGCAGCAGCTCCGCGACGCGGTCGCCCGAGACAAAGGGCGCCGCGGCGGCCCGATTCTCGCCGCGCTGCTCGAGCACAGGCACAACCCGACGATCACGCGCTCGCAAGCGGAGGAGCGGATGCTGGAGATCATCAGGGCGGGGGGACTTCCGGAGCCTGAGACGAACGTGCGGCTCAACGGCTACGAGGTCGACTTCCTGTGGCGCGAGCAGCGGCTCATCGTGGAGATCGACGGGTACGCGTATCACTCCAGCCGCTCGGCGTTCGAACGCGATCGCGCCAAGGACGGAACGATGGCCACTACCGGCTATCTGGTCCTCCGGTTCACCTGGCTGCAGATGGAGCACGAGCGTTATGTCGTGGTCGTTTCACTCGCTCAGGCGCTGGCCCGCAGGTCCTGACGTCAGCACGGCAACAAAGGGTTCGGTCCGCCCCAATCGAAAGACTCCCCGCGATGTCCGGGCGCCGACACGACGCACTTCGCATGCCCGAGCCCGGCTCGGGTCATCGCCGCCCGCCGACCATTCCCAGGCTCGTGGTCATCGCCGCGACCGCCGCCGCGGTCGCCCTCGCCAAAGGCGGCGACGCGTTCTGGATCTGCGTCCCGAGCGCGCTCCTGGTGAGCGCCTGGTCTCGCACGCTCAAGGGCGTCGCGATCGCCAGCGCCGCCACCGTCGCGGCCGCGGCCCTGCCGGTGATCGCGTTGGGCGCCGCTCCAGGGCCGTCGCCTGCGCCGGCGATCCTGATCCCTGCGGCGAGCGTGGCGATCCTGCTGGTCGTCCGCGAGCGGGTTGAGCGCGAGCGCAACGCGCTTCGGACGACAGCGCTGACAGATCCGCTCACGGGCCTTGCCAACAGGCGCTCGCTGCTCAGCCGGATCGACTACGAGATCGCGCGCCACACCCGCAGCGACGGCACGTTCGCGCTGATCATGCTCGACCTCGACGGCTTCAAGCAGCTCAACGACCGCTTCGGCCACCCCACGGGTGACGACCTGCTCTGCGACGTGGCAATCGCGCTAAAGCGAGCGGTCCGCGATCAGGACACGGTCGCGAGGATCGGCGGCGATGAGTTCTGCGTGCTGGCGCCCGAGACCGACGAGCCGGGCACCGACCGGCTGGTGTCGCGGATCACCAGCGCGGTGGCCCGCCTCACCGCCGGGGTGGACTCGCTCGGGGTCAGTGCGGGGGCCGCCGCGTTCCCGGAGGACGGCACGAAGCTCGAGGCGATCCTCGCCGCCGCCGACGATCGCCTGTACGACGCCAAGCGCCGCCTCCCCCGCCAGCGCCGACGCGCCGCCTGATTCCCGCGCCGCGTGATTCCGAGCGCCGCGTGATTCCGAGCGCCGCCTGATTTCCCACGCAGCCTGATTAGATGCGCGCGTGGCCTCCGCCCCCAGCGCCCAATACAGCCTCACGGTCCGGGTCGAGATCGAGCATCGGCCGGGCATGCTCGGCAAGGTCGCGAGCGCGATCGGCAGCGCCGGCGGGACGATCGGCTCGGTCGACCTGATCAAGGTCGAGGGCCGCCACACAATCCGCGACATCACCGTCGAGACCCCCAGCGACAGCGTCTGGCAGCAGCTGACCGATGCCGTCAACGCGATCCCCGGGGCCCGCGTGCTCGATTCGACCGACCTCACCTTCCACGTCCATCTCGGCGGCAAGATCGAGGTTGCCAACAAGCGCCCCCTGAAGACCCACGACGATCTGTCGATGGCCTACACGCCAGGCGTCGCGCGGGTCTGCAACGCGATCCGCGACGACCCCGAGCAGGCGTTCCGCTACACGGTCAAGCGCAACACCGTCGCAGTCGTGTCCGACGGAACCGCCGTGCTCGGCCTCGGCGACATCGGGCCGAAGGCGGCGATGCCGGTGATGGAGGGCAAGGCGATGCTGTTCAAGGAGTTCGGCGGCGTCGACGGGTTCCCGATCTGCCTTGACACCAAGGATCCCGACGAGATCGTGTCCGTCGTCAAGGCGATCGCCCCAGGCTTCGGAGGCATCAACCTCGAGGACATCTCCGCCCCGCGCTGCTTTGAGATCGAGGACCGCCTGCGCGCGGAGCTCGACATCCCGGT
>DASYFZ010000615.1:0-8776 GCA_036000295.1 Solirubrobacteraceae bacterium | reverse complement strand
CTAGGTTCAGGGTTCACACAAACGATTGTGTCACGGGGAATGCGACGCTGGGACCCGACCGTCTCATAGCTGCGACGCCCCGCGAAAGCAAGCCATGATCAACCTCGCCTCCAGCTCAGTCACGATCCGGATCGACCCGCGTCACGGCGGCGAGGTGCTCGACCTGATCGACGTTCGAACCGGACGGCAGCTGCTCGGGCGCCCTCCGTTCGCGTCCGACGAACCGGTCTCCGGGGAGCTCGACGAGACGACCTGGACCCGCTGCTACCGAGGGGGCTGGCAGCTGCTCGTGCCGAACGCCGGCAACGCCTGCGTGGTCGACGGGATCGCTCACGGCTTCCATGGACGGGCGTCGACCGATGCCTGGGACGTGACCGAGCTCGCCGTGGACGCAGCGTGTCTCAGCTGGGAGGGCCACGGGATCAGGGTGCAGCGCCGGTTCACATTGGCGGACGACACGGTCGCCGTGGGCTCCACCATCACGGCAGATCAGACGGTGTCCCTCGTCTGGGTGGAGCACGTCGGACTCGGCATCGAGATGCTCGATCCGGCGATCGAGATCGCGCTCGCCGGCGGGCAGGCATATGAGGTAGACGAGCGCACCGGACCCACCGAGCCGCCGGCGGATGCGCCGCGCTGGCCCGAGGTCCGACTGCTCGACGGCACGCTCGAACGCGGCGACCGCGCCGAGCTGAGGACTCCGCGAAGCCGGATGATGATCGTCGCGAACGTGCCCCAAGGGCATCTGACGGTCCACAACCGTGACCGCCGTCAGGGTCTCGAGCTCAGGTGGGATACGACATGGTTGCCGCACCTCTGGATGTGGCACGAGGTGCGCTCGAGCGGCGGGCCGTGGCGCGGGCTCGCCGAGACGCTGATCGTCGAGCCGGCCTCGGTGCCACACACGCTCGGGCTCGAAACGGCGCGGGATCACGGGCAGGCGCACCGCCTCGAGGCCGGTGAAACGCGGAGCGCCGAACTCGTCCTACGACCAGTCCTTGACGCCCCGTGAGGCAGAACCGATCAACCGGATGGAGAACATGACTGACGAACGACTGCGCAAGACGCTCGAGCGCCTCGAGGCTGACGGCCTGATCTCCGCCGACCCCGGCATCGTGCGGATGCTGACCGGTCACTCGTATGACATCGAGACGGGCCCGAATGTGTTCGCTCTGCCTGCGATCGTCGTCGCCTCGGGCGAAGGCGGGACAGTGCTGGTCTGCTCGGCGGACGAAGCCGAGGAGTCGGACACCACGATCATCTACGAGGGTTTCACGGTCAGCCCAATCACACGGCTTGCCAGTGCTCGGCGGTCAGTGGAAAACGCGATCGAGCGGACGCGCGGCACGGGCGCGCGGTGGGCGGTCGACGGAGCCTCGGTGCCGGTCGGCGCATTGCCCAACGTGCAATCCAGCACGCCTGCGGACGGGGCGCTCGCCGCTCTGACCGCGGTCAAGAACACAAACGATATCGCCGCAATCGGAGCGGCGATCGGGGTCTGCGACGCCGGCCAGTCCGCCGCCCGCGAAGCTACGCGCGCAGGCGCCACCGAGCTCGAGGTGTGGCAGCACGTCCGGGAGGCGATGGAATCGCGCGCCGGCGGCAGGATCCCGATCCTGGCCGACCTCGTGTCGGGCGCAAGGACGGCCGAGGTCGGGGGACCTCCTTCGATGGGCAGCATCCTTCAGGGCGACCTGTTGCTCGTAGACCTGGTCCCGCGCGTCGACGGCGTTTGGGGAGATTCGTGCTCGACCTTTGTGGACGCCGAGCCGACCGTCGAGCAGGACCGCGCCCACGCGGCAGCCCGAGCCGCGCTGGACAGAGGCCTCGAAATGCTCAGGCCCGGGACGCGCAGCGGCGACGTGGACGCCGCGGTACGCGCGGTGATGGCGGACGACGGCTGGGAGTACCCCCATCACACTGGGCACGGGGTGGGGTTCGCCTGGCACGAGGAGCCGCGGATCGTCCCCGACAACGACACGGTGCTCGAGCCCGGGATGGTCGTCGCACTCGAGCCGGGGACCTACACCGCCGACTGGGGCCTTCGGGTCGAGCAGGTCGCGGTCGTCACCGAGGCCGAGCCCCGCGTGCTCTCGGGTCACTCGCTCGCGTTCAAGCGCACGCCGGGTTAGCGGCGTCTATGCGACTTCGATCGCTGGGTACGCGTAGCAGCGGGCCGTCGCGCCGCCGTCCACCGGTATCGCCGCGCCGCTGACATAGGAAGCGCGCTCGGACAGGAGGAACGCAACGACCTCCGCGATCTCCGCCCCCTGCCCGATTCGCCCGAGCGTCGCGAGCTCACCCTCGCCCCGCACCGCCTCCTCGATGTCACCACCGACATCGCGGGCGAGCGCCTCTCTCGTCATCGGCGTGTCGATCGCTCCCGGCAGGACGGCGTTGCAGCGGATTCCGTAGCGACCGTAATCGGTCGCGATCCCCTTCGAGATCATCGCCACGGCCGCCTTCGCCGCCTGGTAGGCGTAGTACCGCGGGAACGCGTAGACGCCCTGGATCGAGGAGATGTTGACGATCGATCCGCTACGTCGCGGCAGCATCTCGCGGACCGCGACCGAGCAGCCGAACATCGGACCGAGCTGCAGGACGTCGAGCGCTCGCCGCAATCCCTGCTCGTCGACCTCGTGAGCGGCGCCGACGACGTCGATGCCCGCGTTGTTGACCCAGCCCGTGAGCTCCCCGGCACCGCGTGCGGTCTCGGCGGCGCGCTCGTGCGTCTGCCAGTCCGCGATGTCGCCGGCCAGCGGGATACAGCCGTCTCCAAGCGCCCCTGCCACCTCGGCGAGCGTGGACTCGTCGATGTCGACGCCGACGACCCGCTGTCCGCCGCCGCAGAGCCGGTCGCAGATCGCCCGGCCAATGCCCTTCGCCGCACCAGTGACAACAACGACACCGCTCATATGGAGAACCGTCCCTCTGCTCGAATGATCAAATCAGTCATTCACGCCCCTCCCCAGGCGTCAGGCCCGATCGCCGGCACGCCGCCGTCTGACTCCGCCCTACCGACCGAGGTCGCGACTTCGACCGCGAGGCCGAGATACGCCGCCGGGTCGCGGAGACGTGCCAGCAGCGCCGAGTCGATCAGCGATCCCGCTCGCGGGTCCTCGACGAGCACGTCGAGCAGCTCACGGTTGGCGGCGCGCGCCTGGCGGCTCGCGGCCGTCACAATCGCGTGCGCCTCCTCGTGTCCGAGCTCGCGTCCGAGCGCCATCATCGCCGCCTCCGCCAGGATCGCCCCCTCGGTCAGATCAAGATTGGTGCGCATTCGAGCCCGATCAACCTCGAGCGAACCGACGATCCCATCGAGCTTCTCGGCGATGCCACCCGCAAGGATGAACGCCTGCGGCACGGCCAGCCACTCGACCGCCCACAGGGACATGTCGCGCTCGCCGGCGTGCGCCGTGGCATTGAGGAGCGTCGCGATCGACCCGCGCAGCAGGTGAGCGGAGGCGACGACGTACTCCGACACCATCGGGTTTCGCTTCTGAGGCATCGTGCTCGAGCCCACGCGCGCGCCGCCGCCCCCCTCCGCGAGCTCACTCACCTCCGTGGCCTGGAGGCGGATCACCTCCCCCGCGATGCGCTCGGCGCTCGCACCGACTTCTCCGAGGGCGTGGGCCAGGTCACGGACCCGGTCGCGAGCAGCAAACCACGGAACCTCGGGACGACGGAGCACGAGGCGGGAGCAGAACGCGTCAATCACGCGATCGGCATCGTCGCCGAGACTCGCGAGCGTGCCGCCGGCGCCACCGAGCTGTGCCACCGCGATCGACTCGCGCGCGGCGGCGAGGCGGACCTGGACGCGTGCGAGCTCGTCCGCCCAGCTTGCCGCCTTGAGGCCGAACGTAATCGGCACCGCCTGCTGCCCGTGCGTTCGGGCAGCCATCGGCGACGAGGCAAACCGCTGCGCGAGCTGCAGACCCGAGCCGTGTGCCGAGGAGATCTGCCCCATCAGCCAGGGGAGCGCGTCGCGAACCTGGAGCACCATGCCGGTGTCGAGGATGTCCTGCGTTGTGGCGCCCCAGTGGACGTAGCCGCCGTGCTCCGCGCACCGTTCGGTCAGGGCACGAATGACGGGCACGAGCGGGTGCTGGGATTCGGCGATCCCGCGTCTGAGCTCGCTGAGGTCGAAGTTCTCGACCTTGGCCTCGCGGCGGATGCGGTCCGCGGCCGCTGCCGGGATCACGCCCACCTCGGCTTCGGCATCCGCGAGGGCCGCCTCGACGTCGAGCCACGCCTGGACCATCGCGCACGTGTCGAACGCGCGGCGCATCTCGGCGCTCCCGAAAAGGTCCCGAAACAGCTCGCAATCAAGCGTTGTCGGCATCAGATCCGCTCATGTGGCCGGAACGCGGCGTGATCACCACCATCCTCCGTTGAGCACGACGACCTCACCCGTGATGTAGCTGGCGTGGGCCGAGCTCAGAAACGCGACCAGCGCGGCGACGTCGTCCGGCTCCCCCAAGCGGCCGACCGGTATGTTCTGGGTCAGCTCGTCCTCGAGCCCGGCGATCATCCCGGTGCGGATGTTCCGAGGCGCGACGACGTTGGCGGTGACCCCGCGCGCGGAATGCTCCTTCGAGATCGACTTCGTGAACGCGATCACGGCACCCTTGGACGCCGCGTAGTGCGCGCACGCTTGCGTGCCGCCGTCGATGCCCGCCATCGACGAGAGCGTGACGATGCGGCCGTAGCCGCGCTCGCACATCGCGGGCAGGATCTCGCGCACGGAGTTGTACGTCCCGGTCACGTTCACGTCGAGCGTCTGTCGCCACGAGTCGAGCTCGAGCCGATCGAACTCGCACGGTGTGAAGATGCCGGCCGAGGTGACGAGGATCGAGCTCGGGCCGAGCTCTGCCTCCGCGCGTGCGGTCCCGGACGCGACCGACGCGGGGTCGGTTACGTCCATCTCGAGCCCGAGCGCTCCAGGGACATCGGGCTGATCGAGGTCGAAGGCGGCCACCCGCGCCCCCAGCGCCAGGAATGTCTCGACGACCCGCCGCCCGATTCCGCGCGCACCTCCGGTCACTAACGCAACGCGATCTTCAAACCCCTGGAGCGAAACCTGGGTGCTGTCGTGGTCGAGCATCGGATCTCAGACCCGCGAGTCAGGCGGCCGGGATCGAGGTCAGCCCGCCGTCGATCGTCACGATCGAGCCGCTGATGTACTTGGCATGCTCGGAGCACAGGTAGGCGACGAGCCGGCCGACGTCGGCGGGATCACCCAGTTGTCCGGCCGGCACGACCCGGAGATAGAGCGACTCGTCGATTACTCCAGCCGCGACGTCAGCTTCCCACATCGGCGTGCGCTCCACGCCTGGGGCGATGGCGTTGACGCGGATGCCCTTTCGGGTCCACTCGCCGGCCGCGACCTTGGTCATCATGATCACCGCAGCCTTGACCGCGCAGTAGGCGAGGCGGCCCGGGTTTGGCGAGAACCCGCGGATTGACGCGATGTTGACGATGCTCCCCGAGCCTTGCTCGAGCATCAGGCGTCCTGCCGCCCGCATGCAGTAGAACACGCCGGTCTGCATGACGGCTAGCGTCTCGTGCCAGTCCTCGTCGGTGACGTCCTGCGTGAACGGACCGACGTGGCTCACGCCCGCGTTGTTCACGAGTGCGTCGATGCGCCCGAACTCGCTGTTGACGCGCGCGAAGGCGGCGTCGACAGCCGGACGGTCTGAGACGTCCGTCGGCACCGAGAGCGTCTTGGTGCCGTGCTGCGCCAGCTCGGTGGCGGCTTCGGCGCTGCTTTCGGCGTTGCGCTCGAGCACGGCGATATGTGAGCCGGCCCGAGCAAGCTGATCGGCGATCGCCCGCCCCATTCCCGCCCCGGCGCCGGTCACGACCGCGACGCGGTCGGTCAGATCAATCGCCGCGGCCATGCGATCCGGATCGGTGACGTAAGTCCAGGCAATCGATTGCGCACGCTACTCCCCCAGGTAGGACGTGTCCAGCAGCGGCCCACTACGCCTGGATCCGGGCCGCGGCCTTGCCGAATTCGACGAGTGCGTCGGCGTTGAGCTCGATCCCCAGGCCGGGGCGCTGCGGGAGGGCGACCGTCCCGTCGGCGTCGAGCGAGAGCTCGTCCTGGACGAGTTCTCGGCGCAGACGCGATTCGGCCACGTCGGGCGGGACGAACTCGAAGAACGGCAACTGCGGCGTAACCGCCGCGAGATGGGCCGTCGCGGCGACCGTGATCCCGGTCTTCCAGCCGTGTGGGACGACCTTGAGGTCGTGGGCGGCGGCGAGGTGGGTGACGCGGCGTGCCTCGGTCAGGCCGCCGACTCGCCCAACGTCGGGCTGCAGCACGTCCAACGCGCCCAGACGCGTGTAGTCCTCGAACTCGAACCGCGTCGCGAGCCATTCACCGGCCGCGATCGGGACCGGCGAGCGCTTGGCCAGCTCGGTATAGCCCGCGAGGTCGTCGCTCCAGAGCGGCGTCTCGGCGAAGAACACGTCGTGCTCGGCCCAGGTTTCGATCACGGCCAGCGCCTCGCGCCAGTCATGCCAGCCGTAGGCGACGTCGACCATGATCGCGAACTCCGGACCCGCCGCATCTCGAACGGCCGCGATCACATCGACGAGCTTGTCGTCTGGAACGTCGAGCCCCGTGTGGCGGTACGGCCCGCGCGTCAGCAGCTCAAGCTTGGCCGCCCGGAAGCCACGCCGCGACGCGTCGATCGCCTGGCCGGCGAGCGCGTCGACGAACACGTCCCAGTCCGAGCCGACATTCGGCAGCAGCGACGCGTACGGCACGAGCCTGCCCTCGGGCCGCTGCTCGCCGAGCAGCTGCCAGACCGGTACGCCAGCCGCCTTGCCGGCGATGTCCCAGAGCGCCATGTCGATCGCGCCGAGGGCGTGAACCAGGGCGCCCCGCCTCCCGGTCATCGCGGTGCCGATGTACAGCTCGTCCCAGCATCGCTCGGGGTCGGTCGGGTCCATGCCGATGAGCATCGATCCAAGGCCACGGTCCATCGTGTGCGTCCCCGGCGCCTCGATGCACGCGCGGGCGATCCAGGCGTTCACATCGGTCTCGCCGATTCCGAGCAGGCCCTCGTCGGTCTGCACTTCGACGACGATCGTGTCTTGGTTGGAGCTCGTGGCGTCGACGTCGAACCCCGGGTCGAGCAACACGTGACACCTGACGGCCGTGACCTTCATTCTCGGCGCGGGGTGGTCAGCCGCTCGGGAGCGTCTCGACGACGTAGAGGTTGGCGGTCGTACCGCCGTCGACCGTCAGCTCGGTGCCGGTGATGTGTCGTGCGTCGTCGGACGCCATGAACAGAACCGCGGCGGCGATCTCGTCGGGCTGCGCCATCCGCATCTGCGGGACCCGGGCGAAGCGGGCGTTCATGTACTCGAACATCTCGTCGCCGACGTATCCGCGCGTCAGCGGCGTGGCGACGTAGCCGGGATTGACGATCGTCGATCGGATCCCATGCTGCCCGAGCTCCACCGCCATCGTGCGGTTGAGCCCTCGAAGTCCCGCCTTGGCCGCGTTGTAGGCGACCTCGGTCCCGTCGGCGCCGAGCGCGTCGATCGACGCGATGTGAACGATTGCGCCGCCGCCCGTCCCGGCCATGCTCTTGGCGACGCGCTGGGCGCACAGGAAGGGACCGGTCAGGTTGATGTCGATCACCCGCCGCCACTCGGCCTCGGGGAAATCGAGAAAGGCGCAGTCATGGTCGACGCCCGCGTTGTTGACGAGCACGTCGATCCGGCCGTCCCAGTGCTCCTCGGCGCCGCTGACGATTCGATCGACGTCGGCGGAATTGCTCACGTCCCCGAGCTCGTGCCGGGCGCTCCCGCCGGAATCACGGATCGACTCCGCCACCGCCGCGACCTCGGACTCGGTCCGCGCCATCAGCAGGACGTCCGCTCCTTCGGCCGCGAAGCGCCGCCCGATCGCCTCGCCGATTCCGCGTCCGCCACCCGTGACGATCACATGCTTGTTCTCAAATCCCATCGACAGCTCTCGCTCCGCCCGCCCACCGCCAGTCTGCCTCGTCACGCGTCGACCTCCTCGGGTTCGTCGTACCACCGTCTGCGGTCGCCGATCCGGTCGCGCAACCGCCAGCCGCGGGATTTGGGCTCTGCCTCGATGCGCTCCCAGAGCCGGTCGAGTCGCTCCTCAACAACCGCGCGCTCGGACTGCGCGATGTCGTAGCCGTCGATGCCCTCATGCACGCGCTCGACGTTCATCTTGCACGTGCGCCACAGGCCCCAGTCCTCGGCGCACAGGCGCGCGACCCGGTCGGCGTTGATCGTGTCGCCGTCGTGGTCTGAGATCTCGTGGTGGTGCAGGATGGCGATCACATCGCGCAGGTCCTTCTCGTTTAGGTTCACGATCTGGAGCTTGGTCAGCAGCAGCTCCGCCAGCGGCAGCGTCATCGGATCGAGCGTGATCCGCTTCGTGATCGGGATCTCGTGGCACATCCGGAACGCGCCGACGAACACGTCGAGCTGCCGCTCATTGGCGAGGTCGAAGAACAGGAGTCGCTCGTGCCCGTTCATCGCGTTGAACTGGGCTTGCGGCTCGTACCCCATGCCCTCGATGAACGTCGCGACCTGCTTGTTGCGACCCTTCAGCGTCACGAAGTCGATGTCCTTGTACTCACGTGACAGACCGGGGTGAAACGCCTCGTCGACCCGGATCCTGACGGCGAGTCCCCCCACGAGCCGGATGGGTACGTCCTGCTCGAGCGCCGCCGTTGCGAGCCGGCGCGCCTCGTCGAGAATCTGCGGAAGCGGCCCATCA
>DASYFZ010000558.1:0-4835 GCA_036000295.1 Solirubrobacteraceae bacterium | reverse complement strand
CGCCGAGCCGTCGATGAGCGGCCGCGACTTGGCCCGCGAGGTCACCCCCGCCGAAACGCTCGTGCTCGGCGACGGCGACGGCGACGGGCCCCGGATCGCGATGATCGACACCGGCGTAAAGCACTCGATCGTCGCGAACCTACGCCGGCGGGGAGCGACCGTCGAGCTGCACCCGTGCACCGCGACCGCCGCCGAGCTGCTCAAGCGCGATCCCGACGCCGTGTTCCTGGCCAACGGCCCCGGCGACCCCGCGGCGCTCGATCACATCGTCAGCACGGTGCGGGAGATCGTCGGCCAGCGCCCCGTGTACGGCATCTGCCTCGGCCACCAGCTCCTCTGCCGAGCTGTCGGCCTCGAGACCTACAAGCTTCCGTTCGGCCACCACGGCGCCAACCATCCCGTCAAGGACCTGACCACCGGCCGGGTGGAGATCACCAGCCAGAACCATGGCTTCGCGGTACTCGGTCCGGGGGGAGCGCGGACCATCGACAACGACGAGCCCGTGCGCTGGTCCACCGATTTCGGCGAGGCGGAGCTGACCCACGTCAACTTGTATGACCGCACGGTTGAGGGGCTGCGCCTGCTCGACGTCCCGGGCGCCACGGTCCAGTACCACCCCGAGGCGGGTCCGGGACCCAACGACGCGCAGTACGTGTTCGACCGGTTCGTCGGCGAAATCGCGGCCAACCGCCGAGACAGCGATGCCTCGTAGAGACGACATCCACAAGATCCTCGTGATCGGCTCGGGCCCGATCGTGATCGGCCAGGCGGCCGAGTTCGACTATTCGGGAACCCAGGCGTGCCGCGTGCTCGTCGAGGAGGGCTACGAGGTCGTGCTCGTCAACTCCAACCCGGCGACGATCATGACCGACCCCGAGCTCGCCACGACGACCTACATCGAGCCGCTGCTGCCGGGCCCGGTCCGCCAGGTGATCGAGCGCGAGCGCCCCGACGCGCTGCTGCCGACGCTGGGCGGGCAGACCGCGCTGAACCTGGCCAAGGCCCTGCAGGAGGACGGAACGCTCGAGCGCAACTCGGTTGAGCTGATCGGCGCCGACTACGAGGCGATCGACCGCGCCGAGGACCGCGAGCGCTTCCGCGAGACGATGACCGGTGCCGGCCTACGGGTGCCGCGCAGCGTGATCGCGCACACGCTCGACGACGCGCACGCCGCGGCGGACGAAGTCGGATTGCCGATGATCGTGCGGCCGGCGTTCACGCTTGGCGGCAAGGGCGGAGGCGTGGTCCGCGAGCGCTCAGAGATCGACCGAGTCGTCGGCCGCGGGCTCAAGGCCTCCCCGATCGGCCAGGTACTTCTGGAGGAGTCGGTGCTCGGCTGGGGCGAGTTCGAGCTCGAGGTCATGCGGGACCGATCGGACAACGTGGTGATCATCTGCTCGATCGAGAACATCGACCCGATGGGCGTCCACACCGGCGACAGCGTCTGCGTCGCTCCCCAGCAGACGCTCACCGACAAGCAGTACCAGGCGCTGCGAGACCAGGCGATCACCGCAATCCGCGCCGTCGGCGTCGAGACGGGCGGGTCCAACGTGCAGTTCGCCGTCAACCGGGCCACGGATGAGATCGTCGTGATCGAGATGAACCCGCGGGTCTCGCGTTCAAGCGCGCTGGCCAGCAAGGCCACGGGCTTTCCGATCGCCAAGATCGCGGCGCGCCTCGCGGTCGGCTACACGCTGCAGGAGATCCCCAACGACATCACCCGCGCGACCCCCGCCAGCTTCGAGCCCGCGATCGACTACTGCGTCGTGAAGTGGCCCCGGTTCGCGTTCGAGAAGTTCCCGGGTTCGGACTCCGGGCTGACGACGCACATGAAGTCGGTCGGGGAGGCGATGGCGATCGGCCGGACGTTCAAGCAGGCGTTCGCCAAGGCGCTGCGCTCGCGCGAGCTGGACCTCACGCCGATCGCGCCGGCCGACGACGAGGCGCTGCTCGCGCTGATCGAGACGCCGGGGCCCGACCGCTTCGACCACCTGCTCGAGGCGCTTCGCCGCGGTGTCGCGATCGAAGAGGTGCACCGGCGAACGGACATCGACATGTGGTTCGTGCGCGAGTTTGCCGAGTTCGTCGCCGACCCCGAGGCCCCGTTCGCCGGCGAGCGGACGTTCAGGTCAGTCGACACCTGTGCCGCCGAGTTCGCGGCCCGGACCCCGTACTACTACTCGGGCTGGGAGCGTGCCCGGCGCGGCGGACCGGATCACGAGGTCGAGCGCGGGGACAGCGAAAGCGTGGTGATCCTCGGCTCTGGCCCTAACCGGATCGGCCAGGGGATCGAGTTCGACTACTGCTGCGTCCACGCGGCCGAAACCGTCCGCGAATCCGGGCGCGACGCGGTCATGGTCAACTGCAATCCCGAGACCGTCTCCACCGACTACGACACCTCCAACCGCCTGTACTTCGAGCCGTTGACGCTCGAGGACGTGCTTGCCGTGTGCGAGGTGGAGAAGCCGCTCGGCGTGATCGTCCAGTTCGGCGGCCAGACCCCGCTCAAGCTCGCTGCCGGCCTCGAGGCCGGCGGGGTGCCGATCCTGGGTACGAGCATCGACGCAATCGACCTCGCCGAGGACCGGTCCCGATTCGGCCCGCTGCTTGACCGCTTGGGCTATCAGGCCCCGCGGTACGCGACCGCCTGCTCGGCCGAGGAGGCGCTCGAACGGGCCCCGGACGTCGGTTTCCCGTTGCTGGTGCGTCCGAGCTACGTGCTCGGGGGTCGCGCGATGGAGATCGTCTACAGCGTCGCCGGGCTGCGCGATTACCTGGACCGCGTCGGTACCGCCTCGGGTGCGGCGATCTACCTTGACCGTTTCCTGGAGGACTCGATCGAGGTTGATGTCGACGCGCTGTGCGACGGCGAGGACGTATGGATCGCCGGGATCATGCAGCACGTTGAGGAGGCCGGGATCCATTCCGGTGACTCGGCCTGCGTGCTGCCTCCGCATACCCTCGGTCCCGAGATGCTCGCCCAGATCCGGGCCCAAACGGAGGGCATTGCGCGCGCGCTCGGGGTCGTCGGGCTGCTGAACGTGCAGTTCGCGATCCACTCCGACAGCGGCCTGTACGTGATCGAGGCAAACCCGCGAGCGTCGCGCACCGTCCCGTTCGTGTCCAAGGCCATCGGGCTGCCGCTGGCGAAGCTGGCGTGCCGGGTGGTGCTCGGCGAACGGATCGCCGACCTCGACCTTCCCGCCGACACGACCAACGGCCACGTCTGCGTCAAGGAGGTCGTGCTGCCGTTCGACCGCTTCGCCGGCGCCGACGCGCTCCTGGGACCGGAGATGCGCTCGACCGGCGAAGTGATGGGTATCGCCCACGACTTCCCGACCGCGTTTGCCAAGGCACAGGCGGCCGCCGGGTCCATGCTGCCCGACAGCGGTACCGCATTCATCACGGTCGCAGACGGTGACAAGGCGGCCGCAACCGGGATCGCGACGATCCTCCACGACCTCGGCTTCCGGATCGTCGCGACGCGCGGGACGGCGCAGGGGATCCGCAAGATGGGGATCCCCGCCGAGGCGATCAACAAGATCGCCGAGGGCTCCCCTCACGTGGTCGACTGGATCGAGCGCGGCGAGGTCGACCTGGTCATCAACACACCGGTCGGCACCGGTGCCCGCGTCGACGGATACGAGATCCGCGCCGCGGCTATCGCCCGTGGGATCCCCTGTATCACGACCATGGCCGGTGGCATGGCCGCTGCGCGCGCGATCTCGGCCGCCCGCCGTGGCGAGCCCGAGGTCCTGGCGCTGCAGGAGCTGCACGCGCGCGCCTCCGAAGTGAGTTGAGCTCCGACCGAGTCATCGCCCCGTTCGGCCGCCGCGCCGCGACGATCACCGCGCACGAGCGCCACGGCGCCTACGTGGTGCTGCGCTGCAGCGACCCCGGCGGGCCGTCGCCCCAGGCCGGGCAGTTCTACATGCTCAGCTCGGCGACCCGATGGGGAGGCGGGGAAAACGAGCGCCCGTTTCTCCCGCGCGCGTTCAGCGTCCTGCGGGCGGTCACCGAGCATGACGGCCAGGAGCTGCACTTCCTGATCGAGGACGTCGGTCCCGGCACCAAGCGACTCTGCGAGCTGGAGCCCGGCGACGACCTGCTGCTCGTCGGCCCGCTTGGCGCAGGCTTCGCGCCACCCCGCGAGGGACGCGCGCCGCTGCTTGTCGGAGGCGGAGTGGGGATCGCACCGCTGGCGATCTGGCAGGACGAGCTGGGCGAACAGGCGCCGGCGCTGCTCGGCTTCCGAGACGCCGACCACGCCGCGGGAGCGGTGCTGCTCGCCGCCCCGCAAGTCGCTACCGACGACGGCAGTGTCGGCCACCACGGGCTCGTGACCGATCTGATGACCGAGCGGCTCGACGCCGACGACGACGTTGAGGTCTACGCCTGCGGGCCGCCCGCGATGCTCGAGGCCGTCAGGGAGCTGTGCGAGCGCCGCGACGTACCGGCCCAGCTCGCGCTGGAGTCCGGGATGGCGTGCGGCTTCGGTGCCTGCTTCGGCTGCGTGGTGCCGACCCGGCACGGGCTCATTCGCCTCTGCCTGGAGGGCCCGGTGCTCGACGCATCGCTGCTCGAGACGGCCGTCGTAGCGGGGGCAGGCCATTGAGCTCGGTGCACTTCTGCGGGATCGAGCTCGAGCATCCGATCATCAACGGGTCGGGCACGTTTGACGCGATCGCCGCCCATCGCGCGTTCGGCGACGAGCTGCTCGAGCGCTTCCCGTTCGCGGCATTCGTGTCAAAGACCGTCACGCTCCAGGCGCGTCAGGGCAACCCACCGCCGCGCCTGTGGGAGGTGCCCGCCGGCTTGATGAACTCGATCGGGCT
>DASYFZ010000555.1:0-2523 GCA_036000295.1 Solirubrobacteraceae bacterium | reverse complement strand
GCCGACCGGCGAGCGTGAACACCGTGCGGTGGTGGTCGGGGTCGAAGTGAACGTTGAGCGGCCGCGATCCGAACGCGGCGCCGATCGCGTCGATCGACGCCCGGTCACGCCCCTCGGAGAAGTTCGGAACGGCGAGCAGCGGCGTGGTCACGTGCCGTCTTCGCCGAGCACGTAGCGACCGGCGTCGAGGACCTGCTTTCCGTCGATCTCCAGCGACGCGTCGGTGACGACCACGTCGAGGTGGATCGGGACCGACACGGTCCCTCCGATGCCGGCGCTCGCGCCGAAGGCGACGTGGACCGTGCCGAGGATCTTCTCGTCTTCGAGCACGTCGCCGGTGAGCTGCGCGCGATCGTTGGTGCCGACGCCGAGCTCAGCGAGGTTGGTTCCCGCGTCGCCGTGTGCGACCAGCCTGCTCAGGTATTCGGGGCCCAGGCCGCGTGTGGCGGCGGTGATCCTGCCGTTCTCGACCGTCAGGATCGCGGGCTCCTTGCTCAGTCCGAGCGGTGCCAGGCTCGAGGCGACGATCTGCCCGTTGCCTCCGATCGGCGAGATGAACCCCTCGCCGCAAGGGAGGTTGCCGAACGCACCCGCCGCCGTGAGGTCACCGTCGTCAGAGAAGCCCGGGCGGCCGGTGATGTCCAGCGTCAGGTCCGAGCCGAGGGGGCACGTCACGCGCGCGGTGCTACCGCGCTCGAGCAGCGCCGCGACGGCCTTGGAGCGAGCGGCCATCGCGTCGAAGTCGACCGCCATCACGCGCGCGAGCATGTCGCCGGTGACCCCTGGCATCGTCGCGCCTCGCGCTCCGGCGTCGGTGGCGCGCTTGCGCGCGGTGGTGTGGCTCAGCGAGCGGCTGGTCGGCGCGATGAACACGTCGCAGTCGGCCAGCGCCGCCGCAAGCGTCCGCGGCGGCTCGGTGCCGTCGGTCGCGCGCTCGTCCATCACCGCCAGCACGGCGTCGGCCGATGCCTCCGAGGCTTCCTCGCGCAGCGCCTCGCCGATGGCGCGAGTTGCGGCGTCGACGATCACCAGTACGTCCTCGCCGGGCTTTACGGCCAGGCATCGGTTGACGACGGTGCTGACGGCTGGTCGGAGGTCAGCCATGGGCGGCTGATGATATGCCTGTGGCCGCAATGAGCGTCCGTCGCATCCCGCTCGCCGATCTCGGCGACGCCGAGCTTGATCGCTGGCGCCGGCTCGCCGCGGCCGCGATCGAGCCAAATCCGTTCTTCGAGCCCGAATACGTGCTGGCGCAGGCGCGGGCGCTGGATGCCGTAGGCGACGTGGCGCTGGCGGTCGTCGCCGACGGAGACGACTGGACGGCGTGCATGCCGGTCCGGCGGGTGCGCAGCTGGCACCGGATCCCGATCGCGTCGGTGTCGACCTGGCGCGGGAGCGCCGCTCTGCCGTCGCTAGTGGGGACGCCGCTGTTGGCCGCGCCGGAGGCGGCGGCGGCGCTTGTCAGAGGCCTGGTCGCAACGCCGGGCTCGTCGTTTGTCGCGCTCGAGTGGCTCGTGGCGGACGGCCCGGCTTACGGCCCGATCTCCGACGCGATCGCGCACTCCGGGCTTCGCTGGATCGAGTTCGAGCGCCTCGAGCGCGCGTTCTTGACGCGCCGCCCGCAGGACGACTACTTCGAGCGGTCGATGAAGGGCAAGCACCGGGGCGTGATGCGCAGGCGGTGGAAGAAGCTCGATGCTCAGCTCGGCGGCGAGCCGCAGGTCGTCGACGTCACCGCCGATCCGGCGGCCGTCGAGAAGCTGATCGAGATCGAGGGCGCAAGTCGCCTCGCGGCGGGCGGGATGGTGCTGCGGGCGGACCCCGCCTACGAGCAGTTCTTTCGCGAGATGTGCGCCGGCTTCGCGGCCGCCGGCCGACTCCAGCTACACGCCCTGCGATACGGAGACCAGACACTCGCGATCAGGTGCAACCTCCTTACGGACCCGGGGATCTTCTACTTCAAGGTCGCCTACGACGAGGCGTTTGCCGAGTTCTCGCCCGGCATCCGGCTCGAGGTCGAGTCGTTTCATCTGTTTCACGAGCGCGCGCAGTCCGAATGGGTCGATTCGTGCTCGGATCCCAACAACGAGACCATGAACCGCCTGCTGCCCGAGCGCCGAGCGCTGGTGACGCTCGTGCTGGTCAAGCCGGGCCTCCGCAGTCCGCTTACGGGTGCGGCGCTCCGTGCCGGCCAGGGCCTGCGCGAGGGGGCCATGGCGCGGTCGCAGGCAGCGTCGGCAGCTAACCGCAACCGGATCGGCTGATCGACCGGGCTCGCAGTCCGGGCGGCCGAGCAGTGAGCGCTACGTTGTGACGTCGTGCAACCCCTACGTGAGATCAGTTACACGGTCTCCGACCTTCGACTCATGGCTCTTTGGCGGCTCGCCAGAGAGCGTGCCAGTTGCATGTGCGCGGATGATCGCGTCGAGCTGGGCGCCGAGCAGAAACACTGTCGTCGACGTGTAGAGATATGCCATCGCAACAACCGCCGCGGCCAGGTTTCCGAAGACTGACTGGTAGGAC
>DASYFZ010000539.1:0-2308 GCA_036000295.1 Solirubrobacteraceae bacterium | reverse complement strand
GGGATGCGCCCGCGCGCGAGTTGCAGGAGTAAAGCAGAGCCATCGACCCGCTTTGATGCAGCGACGCGCTAGCGAGGCACAAATCGCGGACGCGCTTTGCGCGGCAAGCACGTCTCCGTCTGCGGCTCGATCGCGCAGCGGACGCTTCTGGGCATCTTCAAGGGCTTCCGGATCCCGGGGCCGACGGCGTCTCGGATTCGAAGCCTCCACCAACTTCGTCTTATCCCGACCGGCCCACCACCGGCACCCCCGACCAGCAGCCAAAAACCAACCGAGCCAACCAAAGTCGGCATAACCGGACAGTCGGGATAATTGCGGTTATCCAGAATTCTGGATAACCACAACGATGGGGCTCGGGCGGTGTCTTCGCAGGTGATAGAGATCGCCGGTCGTGTCGTCGATCGGGCGCGAGCGTCGCACGAGCGCTTCTTGGCCGCGGCGATCTCGACGCCGGGGGTCGTTGACCAGGTCAGCCATCGGGTGACGTCGCTTGCCTACAACGTCAGCCCGGACGGGGAGCTTGACCCGTTGGGAGCGCTGCGGGCGCGGTTTGACGTGCCGCTGCTGATTGACAACAACGTCAACCTCGCGGCGGTCGGGGAGCTCTCGGAGGGCCTCGCCCGCGGGCTGCGGACGTTCGCGTACGTACCGGTCGGCGCCGGCGTCGGGATGGGGCTCGTCGTCGACGGCGAGATCGTGCGCGGCGTGCGCGGCGGTGCGGCGCAGATCGGCTACCTGCCAAGCAGCCGCGACCCCTACGACAAGCGCCACCACCTGCACGGCGCGCTCGAGGACGAGATCGGCGCCGCCGGGATCCTCGCCGCGCTTGAGGCGCGGGCCGGGTGCGTGGCGCGGTCGCCGCGGTCCGTCCACGACGTGTTCGAGCTGGCGCAGCTGGGCGACGAGGGCGCGCGGGCTGTGGTCGCCAACGTCGCCCGGCACCTGGGGTCGGCGATCGCGAGCGTGATCGCCGTGATCGACCCCGAGCTCATCGTGCTCGGAGGCGGGATCGGGTCAAACCCTGCGCTGCTGGGGCCGGTGCGCGTCACGGCCGCCGAGCTTGTGCCGTTGGCGACGCGGATCGAGACGAGCATGCTCGGCGACCAGGCCGCGCTTCACGGCGCCGTCGCAGTCGCACTACGCGAGGCGCGGGTGGCCGTTCACGCGCGCACCGCGCTGAGCAGAGGGACCCCGGCGACGACGCCGATCACGCCCTCGAGCTGAATCCGGCCGAGCCGCTCGCCAAACAGAAAGTAGGCGACGACCGCGGCGATTGCAGCCAACGGCGACGACAGCACGGCGGCGACCGCGATCCCGTCGTGCCCCCCGGGATTGGGCCGCAAGAGGGCTCTCCGTGACGCTCGGAGGCGTGGCGGGGCTCTGGCGCCAACATCGCGGGCTGGCGGCATGTGAGAGGCTGCGTAAGGTGAAGGGAACCCGCATGGCCGGCGAGATGGCCGAGCAGCCGGCCCGGCTGAGGCACTTGATCGCGGGCTTTGACACGATCGTCGAGCGGGTGCGCGCCGTGGCGCCGTCGCCGCTCAACGGCATCACGATCGTTGCGCGGGGCTCCTCTGACCACGCGGGTGTCTACGGTCGCTATCTGCTCGAAGCGGCCACTGGAAAGCCGGTTTCGCTGGCTGCGCCGAGCCTATACACGCTCTACGGGATCGATGCCGACTACAGCGGCCAGCTCGTGGTCGCGGTCAGCCAGTCGGGCGCGACGCCCGAGATCGTGCAGACGCTGCAAGCGCTGCAGGATGGCGGGGGGCGCGGCCTCGCGATCACGAATGATCCCGAGAGCGCGCTCGTCAGGACAGCTCACGAGGCGGTCGAACTCGAGATGGGCGAGGAGCGGGCCGTACCCGCGACTAAGACCGTCACCGGGCAGCTGACGGCGTTCGCGATCATCGCCTCGGCGCTCGGACGAGTTCCGTTTACGCGCGATGAATTGGAAGCGGTGCCCGAGTGTGTGCGGGTGGTGCTCGACGACCGAGGCCCGGTCGCCGCCGCCGCACAAGCCCTCGTTGGCGCGTCGCAGCTGATCATCGTGGCGCGCGGTTACCTTTACGCGGCGGCGCTGGAGACCGCGCTCAAGATCAAGGAGACATGTTCTCTGTTTGCCGACGCCTACTCGGCTGCAGATCTCCGCCACGGTCCGATTGCGGCCGTCACCAGCGGCGTTCCCGTGGTCGCGCTATGCGCCTCAGGTCCGGCACTCTCGGATGTCGCGTCCCTTGTGGACGAGCTGCGCGCCCGGCAGGCGAACGTGCTCGTCATCGGGAGCGGCGATCGGGCCGACGTATCG
>DASYFZ010000456.1:0-3068 GCA_036000295.1 Solirubrobacteraceae bacterium | reverse complement strand
GCGCTCAACCAGCGCGGGCGGCTGCTGTCGAGCTTCGTCGAGGAGGAGAACGTCAACGGCCTGACGGGTTTCGAGCAGGGCGGCGGTGGCCGCTCCATGTACCCGAACGGGCCGAGCGCGGCGTACTACCCGCAGGCGGAGTTCTTCTCCTCGCGCGGCTACGGGTTCCTGCTCGCCAACCCCGAGCTCGCGCGGTTCCGCATGGACTCCGACCGTGCGCGCGCGTGGAACGTCGAGGTCTCCTCGCCCTCGCTTGACTACATCGTCGCCCCGCAACCGGCCGCGGCCGCGATCGGAACGCTCACACGCCTGAGCGGGCGCCAGCCGTCGCCGCCGACGTGGGCGCTCGGCCCGATGCTCGATCGGCTGGTCAAGAACTTCGGCGAGACCGAGCAGGACTACGAATCCAACGTGGCGGCTGACCTGATCAAGCTGCGCCGCGACCACGTACCGCTGGCCGCATATCGAATCGAGGGCTGGGGCTTTCCGACAGCGGGCAATGACGGGTTCGCGCTGCACTCGTTCATCTCTGCGGCGATGCAGCGGCGCGTGATCAAGACGCTTCACGCCCGTCACATCCATGCGCTTGTGTACCTGCGGCCATGGATCACGCCCGGGTCGCTGCCCGTCGAACAGGGCCTCGTGGTCCGGCGCGCAGACGGCTCGCCGTACTACACGACCGGCACGGCAGGTCAGCAGATCGCCCTGCTGGACTTCACCAACCCGGCCGCGGTGCGGTTCTGGCACCGGGAGGTCGCCAAGGCATTCGACCTCGGTGCCGACGGATTCATGCAGGACTTCGGCGAGGAGGTCCTGTTCGACATGCACTTCGCCGACGGTCAGACCGGCAAGACGATGCACAACCGGTATCAGGTCCTCTACGCGAAGGCGACCCGTGACGAGGTCACGCGCTACGAGCGCGCTCATCCCGGGCGGCAGCTGTGGTTCTTCGATCGCGCGGGCTACTCCGGGCTCCCCGGAACGGCCGCGTATGACGGCGCAAACTTCCCGGGAGACGAGACCAACGACTGGACGCGGTCGTCTGGGCTGGCCTCGTTGACCACCGACATGCTGAGCCGCGCCGTCACGGGCGCCTACGGCTACGGCACCGACATCGGGGGCTACTACGACCTCACCAATCCGCCGACGTCGAAGGAGCTGTTCCTGCGCTGGGCCGAGTGGGCGGCGCTCAGTCCCGTGTTCCGCCTGCACGGCACGGGCAAGGCCGGCACTCACACGCCGTGGTCCTACGACGCTCAAACGCTGCGCGTCTACAACCAGCTATCTGAGCTGCACCTGCGAGCCGCACCGTTGATCCGGGCACTCTGGCGCCTGGCAGATCGCACGGGCATCCCGCCCACGCGACCGTTGTGGCTCGCGTACCCCAGCGACCGCACCGCCTGGCGACAGGACCAGGAATGGCTGCTGGGCCCCGACGTCCTCGTCGCACCGGTCGTCAGTCAGGGCGCGACCTCGCGGCAGGTGTATTTCCCACGGGGGTGCTGGCAATCCGCGAGCACGGGGCGGGTCTATCGGGGACCGCGATCGGCGACCATCGGCGCATCGCTGACGCAGTTGCCGTACTTCACCCGCTGCCAGACCCATCCGTTGGGAAGCCGACCGCGCTAACTGACCAGCCGGTTGCCGCGGGACTTGGTCGTCTCGTTCGGCGGCCCGCTGGTGTCGATCGGCGTGCGAGCGCTGTCGGGGACGGCGTTCTCGTCTTTGCTGAGCTTGAAGAACTTGCTCGCCGGGTCGGTTCCGCCGCGCTGGTTGGGCATCCGCTGCTTGGTCGGGATGCTCGGACCGAAGCCTCCCGATTCGGTGAACTGGCCCGCGTAGCTGGCAGGGCCGGAGGAGGCAAACACGATCGACGTCTTCGGAAGCTTCGGCACGGACGCGTCGTGCTTTGACCGAAACAGCGTCGAGGTGAGGTCGCCGACGGTCTTGCGCCGCCACGCCGACACATTCGGGACCTCGACCCCGAACCGCTTGGCGATCAGCTGCAGCTGCGATGTGTGGTCGAACACCTCGGTCGCAATGTGGCCGCCGCGGCTGAATGGCGAGACCACGAGGAGCGGCACGCGCACGCCGAGCCCGAGCGGCCCGTTGATGTTGAGCGTCTCCGGGTGAGGCTCACCTGTCGGGAACTTGCTGGTGGTCAGGTACTCGCCGGTGGTGCCCTTCGGCGCGGTCGGCGGTGCCACGTGATCGAACCAGCCGTCGTTCTCGTCGTACATGATGAACAGCGCCGTCTTGGACCAGACCTTGGGGTTCGACGTCAGCTCGCGGAGCACCATCGAGACGAACCACTGGCCGTTGGTCGGCGAGGCCGATGGATGCTCGTCGAAGCCGAGCGGCGGGATGATCCAGGAGACCTTGGGGAACTTGCCCGACTTCACGTCGGCGGCGAAGTCGTTGGGGAAGGTCTGCTTGAAGGCCTTCTCGAAGAGCGGCGTGCCCGGCTTGCGGAAGGCCGTGAAGTAGCGCAGGACGTCGTCGGTCAGCGCAAGGCTCGTGGTCTTGATCGGGTCGTAGAAGTCAGGGCCCCAGGTCAGGTACTTGCTCAACGAGGAGAACCTGCCGCTGACGCCGACGTTGCTCGGCGTATAGACCTTCCACGAAACGCCCTTGTCCTCGAGCAGTTCCTGAACGGTCGTCCAGGTGCAGCTCCAGATCGTGTCGGCGGTCGAGTTGGTGGCGACCACCGGGCCGCCGTGGCGACCTGCGGGATCGATCGTGCCGCTCGTCGCCATCAGCCGGTTGGGGTGGGTGGGGCCGAGGATCGAGGCGTGATAGGCATCGCCGAGCGTGAAGTGGTCGGCCAGCGCCCAGTGGAACGGCAGCTGCGGGCGCGAGTAGTAGCCCATCGTCATCGTCCCCTTGGGCCCCTCCCACTCGGGCCGGGTGTGGACCTTCACCCAGGAGTCCATCTTGCCGTGGTTCCAGCACTCGTGCATCGGGCCCCAGTCGTGGGTCAGGTCCTCGGTTGACTCGAGACCGTGGTTGCTGGGCAGATGGAACGGGAGCAGCTTGTTCTTGGGGACGACGTGCGATCCACCCGGGTA
>DASYFZ010000359.1:0-5394 GCA_036000295.1 Solirubrobacteraceae bacterium | reverse complement strand
GGTGATGATCCCGTCGACGAGCCACAGCCCTCTCTGCGGCGTGATCACGAGCGACGTCCAACCCGAACCCGCGGTCAGCGCTCCGTCCGGCTGCGCAACGGTCTCCAGCGCGCGCACCACGGTCGTACCGACCGCGATCACGCGCCCGCCCCACTCGCGCACCGAGCGGATCGTCGCCGCGGTCTGCTCGGGCACTTCGAAGCGCTCGGGCAGTGGGGCCTCGTGGCGCTCGGGCGAGGACACTCCGCAGTGCAGCGTGATCGGCGCGAACAGCACGCCGCCGGCGACGAGCCGCGTGATCAGCTCCGCCGTGAACGGCCTGCCGGCGCTTGCCATCTCGGCGCTGCCGGGCGTGGTGGCGTACACGTTCTGGTAGGCGCCAAGCGGCCACCTGTCCGCGACGTAGCCGTACCGGATCGGTCTCCCGTGGTGCTCCAGGTATGACATGACCGGCTCGGCGGTCTCAAGGCGCGCGAGCAGCAGCCGCGCACCCGACGCGTATGGCGCGACGAGCTCGATCCCGGCCCCACCTTCAAGCGAGATCCGCTCGCCGACGGTCGCACGCAGCGGCCGCCCACCGTCGGCGGTCCGCAGCTCGACGACCCACCAGCCGTCGGGCAGCTGGGGCGCCGGGGTGGCGAAGTGCACAGCCACGCGCTCGCCGCCGGGGCGGCGCGCGGACACCGCGGCTGGGATCGTCGCCGAGACGTTGACGACGAGCAGGTCGCCGGCGTCGAGCACATGCACCAAGTCGGCAAACCGCCGGTGTGAGACCGAGCCGTCGCGCCGCCGCGCCACCATCAGCCTGACCTCGTCGCGACGCCGGCCACGCTCCTCTGGTGGCTCGCGCGCCTCCAGCGCCGCGGGGACGTCGAACGCGTAGGCGGTCAAGCGGCCACCGCCTGCACCGGCAGGTCGCGTGCTCGATACCTCCCGCTCGGCAGGCGCCCCTCGATCAGCGCCAGCAGACCCGGCACGCTGTCCTCGGGCGGCGGCCGATCGGAGATGTCCTCGCCCGGGAACGCCGCCTGGTGCATCTGCGTGCGCATGTCGCCAGGGTCGACGGCATAGACGCGCAGCCCCGGCTGCTCAGCGGCGAGGATGGCGGAGACCTGCTCGAGTGCGGCCTTGGAGGAGCCATAGCCACCCCAGCCCTCGTACGGCTCGACTGCGGCGTCGGACGTGACGTTGATGATGCAAGCCCCATCGGGAAGTCGCGGGACGGCCAACTGCGCGAGCGCGACCGGCGCCAGCACGTTGACGCGATAGACCCGCTCGAGCTCGTCGAGCGGATACCGGGCGAGCGCCGGCTGCGGGCTGGGGCCGAGGACGCTTGCGTTGTTGACGAGCAGATCAATCTCGTCGCCGGCCGCTTCCACGAGCGCGCCGCGGTGCCAGTCGTCCGCGACATCGCCGGGGATCGCGACCACCTCGGTGATCGAGCCCAGCTCGCGCGCGACTCGCTCGAGCTCAGTAGTTCCGCGTGCGTCGATTATGAGCGCCCAGCCGCGCTGGGCGAGTGCGCGCGCGAGCTCGAGACCGAGTCCCCGCGACGCGCCGGTGATGATCGCAATAGGCATGCCCCGCACCGTAGGCCGGGCCTGGTCCCGGTTTCCAGTCTCAATTGGACCTACGACCTACGGCCTAGGGCCGACAAGCCCCTCCTCGACGGCCATCACCGCAGCCTGCGTGCGGTCTGTCACGCCGAGCTTGGCGAGCAGATGCCCGACGTGGGTCTTGACCGTCTTCTCCGAGATGCCGAGCTCGAGTGCGATCCGCTTGTTCGAGCGGCCGCGCGCGATCAATTCGAGCACATCACGCTCGCGGCGGGTCAATCGCTCGGGCTCCTCCACCCGCGGGCGGGCGTCGTCGGCGATCGCGTGCACGAGCCGGGCCGCGGCCGTCGGGTCGATGATCGCCTCGCCGGCATGCGCCGCGCGGATCGCGCGGGCGAGCTCTACGGGCTCGACGTTCTTGAGCAGGTAGCCGGCGGCGCCGGCCTGGATCGCCGGCAGCACACGCTCGTCCTCGAGGAAGCTCGTGAGCACGATCACGCGGCTGCCGGGCGATCGGGCGCGCAGCTGTCGCATCGCGCCGATGCCGTCGAGGCCGGGCATCACCAGATCCATGAGGATCACGTCGGGTTCGAGGCGCTGCGCCTGGTCGATCGCCTCGTTGCCGTCGCTCGCCTCGCCGACGATCTCCATGCCGTCCTGGAGCGCAAGGAAGTTGCGAAGGCCCTCGCGAACGACCGCGTGGTCATCGACCAGCAGCACCCGGATCGCGTCAGCCATCGCCCTCGACCAATAACAAGACGGTCGTGCCGGAGCCGGGCGCCGAGCGGATCTCCAGACGCCCGCCGAGCTCGCGCGCGCGCTCCTCCATCGACGTCAGCCCGAGGTGACGCGAACGGACCCCGGCGCCCTGCGGGTCGAACCCGACACCGTCGTCGCGCACCTCGACGGTGACGACGTCAGGGCGCTGGGAGAGATGGACGGTCACGTGATCGGCGCGGGCGTGACGGACGGCGTTGTTCAGGGCCTCGTGGGCGATCCGCAGGATCGCGAAATCGCGCTCCCCATTGCCGTTCGAAGCGGCGGCCCCGTCGACTTCGAGGTCGATCTCGATCCCGTGGACGTGGGCGAGCATCTCGAGCTCCTTGCGCAGCGCGCCCTCGAGGCCGTCGCGCTCGAGCTCGGGAGGCCGGAGGCCGAGGATCAGCGACCTCAGCTCATCGAGCGATTCGCGGGCGAGCTCCCGCGTCCGCTCGAGCTGGGCGCGCGCGGCGTCGGGGTCGCGATCGAGCTGCGCGGCGGCGGCCTCGGCCGTGAGCATCACGCTGAATAGCTTCTGGCTGACCACGTCGTGGAGCTCGAGCGCCAGCCGGTTGCGCTCGGAGATGATCGACAGCTCGCGGCTGCGCTCGTAGAGCCGGGCATTGGTGATCGCGATCGCCGCATGAGATGCGAGCAGCTCAATCACGGCCTCGTCGTCGGCGTCGAAGCTGGCGCCACCCTGCTTCTCGGTCAGGTAGAAGGCGCCGATGACGCCGTCGGCGGAAACGATCGGAACGCCGAGGAACGAGCGCATGTCCGGGTGGCGCTTGGGCCACCACCCCCGGAAGCGCGGATCCTCGTGGATGTCCTCGGCGCGGTACGGGGCGGCTGCGTCGAGCATCGCGCCGAGCATCCCGTGCGTGCGCGGGAGCGGTCCCATCGCCGCGATCAGCTGATCGCTCATCCCTGACACCAGGAAGCGCCGAAAACCGCCCTCTCCATCGGGGATCCCCAGAGCTGCATACCGTGCATCGGCGAGCTCACGAGCGCTGTCGACCAGCCGCTGCAGCACCTCCTCGACCGACAGCTTCGAGGCGACGGCGAGCACCGCGTCGCTCACCGCCTTCAGTGCGGGGCTCAGCCGCTGCTGGACCATGTGGCTCACAATAGAGAGCGATGCCGCGCCTCTGGTACTGGGCCCAAGTTGTGATCGTCGTGTTCGTGGTCGCCGGAATCGTGATCGCGATCACAAAGCTGGTCTGACCCGCGGGCTACGCTGGGACGGTGTTCAGCTCGATCGTCGTCGGCACAGATGGCTCGGACACCGCGCGCACGGCGGTGCAACAGGCGGTTGCGCTGGCGCGCCAGACGGGCGCGCGCTTGCAGATCGTCAGCGCTTATGAGCCGGTGTCCGACCAGCGTCTGCGAAACCAGCAGATCGAGGTGCCCAAGGACCTCGAGTGGATGGTCAACCCGCGCGGCGACGTGCTCGAGATGCTCGAGGCCGCACGCGAGGAGGCCAGCCGTGCCGGAGTCGAGAAGGTCGAGACGTTCGCGCGCCAGGGGGACGCCGCCGACGCGATCCTCGACATCGCCGAGGAGCAGCGCGCCGATCTGATCGTCGTCGGCAACAAGGGGATGACGGGCGCGAAGCGCTTCCTGTTGGGCTCGGTGCCCAACAAGGTGTCGCATCATGCGCCGTGCTCGGTGCTGATCGTCCGAACGACCTAGCCCCGGCTACTGCCGACGGGCCTTGACGAGCGGGGAGGTCGCCGCGCCGGCGTTCACGAGGCCGTATCCGTAGTCGTGGTTTGGCTTCGAGCTGCCCAGCGTGTCGGCGGTCTGTTCGAGCTGCGAGAGCACCCGGTCGGGCGACGGGTCGCGACCGATCACGCCGCTTGCGATGACCAGCGCCGCGGCCGCTGCGACGTGGGGCGCAGCCATCGACGTCCCGTACCAATCGCGCGGGTAGCCGAAGCTGTCGGGCGCGCTGGCGTCACGGAACGTCTCCTGCACGATGTTGGGGAGGTTGCGCGTCGGATGGCAGTTCGGATCGCTGGTCAGGTCCGCGTCCTCGCCGCCTCCTGGGGCGACCAGCGCGAGCCGGCTGCCGCCGTTTGAGTAGTCGGCAAGACAGCGATCCTTGGTGGTCGCGCCGACGGCCACCACATCGGGCGCCCGCGCCGGGTATGCGATCTGTTCGATGCCCTCGTTGCCCGACGCCGCCACGACCAGGGCCCCGTGGCGATGTGCATAGCGAATCGCGCTGAGAATGTCGGGGATGTCGCCCGAGTTGACGGTGATGTCGAACTCGAGGCTGAGATTGATGACCTGCGCGCCGTGGTCGGCGGCGTAGCGGATGCCCTTGGAGATCGTCGCGGCGTCGCCGGTGCCGTCGGCGTTGAGCACACGCACCGGCATGATCGAAGCGCCGTAGGCAATCCCGGCGAGGCCCACGTGGTTGTTGGTCGATTCGCCGACAACCCCAGCGACGAACGTGCCATGGCCCTCGCGGTCGAGCGGGAACGCGTTGTTGGCCACGAAGTCATACGGGTGCACGAACCTGGTGTTCGTGAAGTCGGGAGCCTTTCGGAAGGTCTTCCAATTGCGGTACGCCACACCGGTGTCGAGGATCGCGACTGTCACGCCCTTGCCGCCTGGGCGATGACCGGCGCGGAGATTTGCCCACGCCTCCGGTGCGTTGATCCCGCTGGCCCCGAGGAAGTTCCACTGCACCTTCGCCCATCCCCCGGCGGTTCGCCCGGTCGGCCCCGGATCGTCGGGGGTCCAAGACCCCGCCGCGTGGGCGATGTAATTGGGAACGGCGTAGGCGACGCCTGGCTGGGTGCGCAGCCTGGCGGCCGCCTGTTGGACGGTCACGCCCTCGGGCACGCTCACGACCCGCTCGCCGGACGAAGGTGCCGGGCCGACCTGGCGCACACCCATCCGGGTCGCCAGGTTCCTGGCGACCTTCGCCGTGGGGCCGGCGTCGTAGCCGACCACCACCTGGCCCGGCACGTAGTCGGCAGCCGCGGCCGGGCGTGCCTTGTTGACGGCCGCGTGTGTCACCTCGGGGGCCGCCGCACCCGTGATGAGCGCCAGGGCCAGCACCAGCACG
>DASYFZ010000352.1:0-2591 GCA_036000295.1 Solirubrobacteraceae bacterium | reverse complement strand
AACGGGACGGCCGTGTCCGCTCGCGAGCGCAGGACGAGATGGACGTCGCGCGCATGGAAGCGGAAAGCGATTCGTCCCCCCGCTTCGTTGAGGACGCACGCCCGCCCCTCGATCGTCCAGTTCCCGGCCAGGGCCCAGGTGTTGAGCTGCAACGACTCGGGCGCGACATAGGTGCGAGGCTCGTCGTACGCGACGCCGTCGGGAGAGTCGAGGTTCTGCCCCTGCTGGTAACCGAGGTAGGTCTCGGGCGAGCCCACGGTCGTCCAGTCGGCTTGCGCCTCGAAACCCTCCGCGGCTACGGAGACGAGCTCTTCGTCGATGGCCTCGCTTCCGGCCTCGCGCAGCAGATGCTGGATCATCCATTCGCCGTCGTCGTACTCACCCTCGCCGAAGTGGTGGTACCGGATCCGGCCCTCTGCATCTGCGAGGTAGACGGCCGGCCAGTACCGGTTGCCGAAGGCGCTCCAGACCCCGTAGTCGCTGTCAAGAGCGATCGGATACTCGACCCGCATGGCCTGCGCGGCCTCGCGGACGTTTTCGACGTCGCGCTCGAACGGGAACTCCGGCGTGTGGACACCGATGACGACCAGGCCTCGATCGCGGTACTTCTCGGCCCACGCGCGAACGAAGGCCAGCGTGCGGAGCCAGTTGATGCAGGTGTAGGTCCAGAAGTCAACGAGAACGACCTTTCCAGCCAGACCCCCCGGCGAGAGCGGGGACGAGTTCAGCCAGCCGGTCGCCCCTTCGAAACCGGGCAGGCGACCCTCAATGGGGAACATTGCCGTCCGCGGGTGCCGGCGCGCACCGAAGAGGCTCACAGTTACGCGACCTTCCGGCCGATCAACCGCAGCGGCTGGCAGCTTGGCGCCGTGTTCGGCGCCTTGTACGGCGCGGTCTCGGCCACCGCGGGCGGGCTGGTCACTGGCCCACGGCGAGGAGGGCTTCGTATATGAGCAGCGTCACGGGCGGGCCCCGTGAGCCGGCGTCGTGTATCGACCGGCGAATCGCGCGCCTCGGCCCAGCTCGGTGAAGCTCAGCCCGACGATCTCATCGCCCTCGACGATCCAGAGCAGGTCGTAACAAGCTCGATAGGTCGGCGGCCAGAACGAGCAGAAGCGTCCATCGTCGTCGACGTACCACTTGCCCTGCGTGGGACGACCGTCCGCCTCGACGTAGCTCGTGTCCCCGTTGACATCGAACGTCTGCGTCGCCCCGTCGTCGAAGAGCAGCTCGCCGGCCGTCACCGCTTGCGGGATCAGGGAAGCCGCTACCGGCTCGCCGTCAACGACCTCGACATCCTCCAGACCTTGCATAGGATCAGCCTACTGCCGGGATCCGGGCCGATTCGAACGCAATCGGAATCGCTCAATCGCTTCGTCTTGTTGCCCCGGGCCGACGCCGGGTCGTCGCCCCCTGGTTGCACAGGGTGTTGTTGACGGCGAGCGTCGTCGACTCCTGTCCGCCGTGCCCGACGTGGCGCAGCCGAACCTCGACGCGTACCGACGCCGCTCCCACCGGCACGGCGCGAGCGAGCCCGGCCCGTTGCCGCGGGCGCCTTCTTAGTACACGCTGCGATGCACAGGGCGTTTGGCGGGCGGGTGGTCGAGTCGCGATGGCAATCGGTGCGGGTGATTTGCCGATCGTCCGACGGGATTGCTGGGGTGCCCACGGCCGGCTCGGAGGCCGCGTCGTGGGCCTGCTGCTTCGCCGCGGACACCTTGTCCGGGCCTGTCTACGGGAGCTGGACGGCGGCACGGGCTGCGGCCGCCAAGCAGCTCGTCGAGGCTGGCGGTCACGATTGACGGTCGCGGGAGTGGCGTTCCTGACGAACCACCGCCGGCCGCGACGTCCTCGCCGATCGCCAACGCGGACGATTGTGCAGGAAGCGGCTGCGCAGATCGGGATTCACGGCCCGAAACGCTGTACCTAGAAGGCAGTGCTTTCCAGAGGCGATTGAAACGGGATGCAGTGTCGTGACCACCCAGATCAGCGAGCTCGGCTGGGCGCAGCGCCGGGGGCGGGCGGCAGCGCCGGTTTCGGACGGGGCGGCCGTCACGACGGTGGAGCCGTCTCGGCAGATCGCGCTGAGTCAGCAGGAAGCGTGCCGTCGCTCGGCCGTCGCGAGGAGCCCTTCGTGGAGGACACCCGGCCGCACACGCGGGTGATGGCGCCGGTGCCGCAGGCGGCTGGTCCCGGTGAGTGAGCCGCGACGCTCGCTGGACGACGTGACCGAGTACGCGGTAGGTGCGGTCTTCAGCGACCAATGAACGATCTCGATCTGAAAGATCGGCTCGATCGCGCCCATGAACGGTCGCGCGACGCCCACCCGACTGTCGCTGATCCGCTGCTTGACGCGAATGACGCGGCCGCCGTCCTGAAGATCAGCGCCTACACCGTCAGGCAGCGGGCGAGGCGCAGGGAGATCCCGGCGATTCGCCTCGGGAAGTTCTGGCGGTTTCGCCGTTCCTCGCTAGATGCGTGGATCGCCGAGCAGGAACGGCTGCAGCGGTGATTTACGATGCTTTTCGACATGGTCATGGGGGACAAACGTGAGTACGGGACCGGGACCCTCTACGTCGGCAAGGACGGCT
>DASYFZ010000344.1:0-5630 GCA_036000295.1 Solirubrobacteraceae bacterium | reverse complement strand
GCGGCCGATCACGTCGAGCATGATCTCGTCCGTGCCGGCGCCGATCCGGTTCAGGCGCAGGTCGCGCCAGGACCGTTCGATCCCGTACTCCTTCATGTAGCCGTTGCCGCCGTGGATCTGGATGCACTCGTCGGCGACCTCCACGGCGATGCGCGCGGAGTACAGCTTGGCCATCGTGATCTCGCGGACCGGGTACTCGCCGTTCTGGAAGCGCCAAGCGGTCGTGTAGACCATCTGCCGCGCGGTCTCGATCTTCGTCGCCATCTCGGCGAACTTGTGACGAATGACCTGGAAATGCCCGATCGGCCTGCCGAACGCCTTGCGCTCCTTGGCGTACTCGAGCGTGCGGTCGAACACGTGCTGGGCGCCGGCGACCGAGCCCGCGGCGCCGATCAGCCGCTCGCCCTGGAGCTCCCACATGATGTGGTAGAAGCCCTTGCCGACCTGGCCGAGGACCGCAGACTCCGGGACGCGGACGTCCTGGAAGGCGAGCAGCGCCGTGTCTGACGCGTGCATGCCGAGCTTCTGCAGGCGCTTCTCGCGGATCACGCCGGGCGCGTCCATCGGCACGATGAACAGCGTGAAGCCGTCGTAGCCCGCGTCAGGATCGGTCTTGGTCACGAGCACGATCGCGTGGCAGCGGTGGCCGTTGGTGATGAACGTCTTGGAGCCGTTGATCACGTACTCGCTGCCGTCCTTGACAGCCCGGGTCTTGATTCCGGAGACGTCGGAGCCGGCGTCGGGCTCGGTGATGCCGATCGCGAGGATCGCCTTGCCGGCGATCGCGGGCGCCGCCCACTCCCGCTTCTGGTCCTCGGTTCCGAACGCCAGGATCGGCGGCATTGCCATGTCGGTCTGAACGGCGACCCCCATGCCGAGGCCGCCGCAGTGGGCGTGCACCAGCTCCTCGGCGAGGACGAGCGCCGTGTAGTAGTCGCCGCCCTGGCCGCCGTACTCCTCGGGCTTGTCGAGTCCGAGGAAGCCGAGCTCGCCCATCCGCTCGAACACCCAATCGGGAAACGTCGTCTCCTCCCACTCGTCGGCGTGGGGCTGGAGCTCCTTGATCACGAAGCGGCGGATCGACTCGCGCAGCTGCTGGTGCTCGTCGGTGAAGATGAAGTGCTTGCGCTGGGAGGCGAAGTCGGGCTTGAGGACGTCGGCGGTAGCCATCGTTGTCGGTCTCCTGGTCGTGGTCGCCCGGAAGCTACCGAGCCCGGCCGGCGAAGTAAACAGTAGAGCTTCCTACTTTCCACTTTGCCGCGGCCTTAGGAGCGGCGGTTACCGTCGGCCTCATGGGCTTAGCGGCACGCGTCGGACTGCTCGCGCTGGTCGCCGGGGCCGTTACGTTGGCCCTGCTGCCGGGCGGGAGGGTGCTCGGGCCTCGGCGGTCGTTCGCGGCCACCCGGCATCCGGCGGTGCCTGTGCGCGCCCCGCACTTGAGCCACCGCCTGGCGCTGCTCGAGCGCCGCGGCGACGCCACGATCCGGCGCCTGGCGGCGCTGGGCCGGCCGATCTACTGCGCGGGACATCGGGGCCACGAGCTCGCACTGACGTTCGACGACGGGCCTGGTGTCTACACCCATCTCGCCCTACGAAAGCTCCGCCGTGCTGGACAGCGCGCGACCTTCTTCGTGGTCGGCAAGAGCATCAACAGCTTCCCGGGATACCTGCCGCGCGAGCTCCGGGTCGGTGCCCTCGGCGATCACACCTACACCCATCCCGTGCTGGCGGTGCTTTCCAGGGCTGCCGTGTTCGCCGAGATCGAGCGCGATCGCGTCCTCATCCACCGCGAGTCGGGGCAGTGGGTCGATCTCTTCCGGCCGCCGTATGGCGTATTCAACGCGGCGGTTCTCGGTGTGGCTCGCCGGCTGCACCTCCTGACGATCATGTGGACGCAGGACTCGGGCGACTCGCTGCGCAACAGCTACGCCCGGATCACCCGAAACGTCGAAGCCGCCCTGCGACCAGGCGCGATCATCCTGATGCACGAGAACCGCGGCCAGACGATCCGGGCTCTCACGGCCTTGCTCCCTGTTCTGCACCGCAGGCGGCTGACGTCGGTGAGCCTGCCCGAGCTGCTTGCGACCGACCCCCCGTCCGTGGCAATGGTCAAGCGCGGCCAGGCGGCGTGCGGCCGCGTCCAGCTCAGCTTGATGTCGGGGTAGCGGGCGCGGGGCGTAGCCTTGCCCGCCATGCCCTCCTACCAGACCATCCGCTACGAGATCTCCTCGGGCGTCGCCACGATTGCCCTCGACCAGCCCGAGACCCGCAATGCCCTCTCCGATGAGCTCCTCGCCGACCTGGTCGATGCGCTCGAGACCGCGCGCGACGACGACCAGGTCCGCTGCGTGGTGCTCACCTCGACGCACGACAAGGTGTTCTCCAGCGGCGGGAACCTGGGCGGTTTCGCGGCCGATCAGGCGCTCGTCCACAAGCACTTCGCGACGGCGCGGTTCCCACGTGTGTTCACATTGCTGGGCGAGCTCGGCAAGCCCTCGATCTGCGCCGCCAACGGGCACGTGCTGGCCGGTGCACTCGGGCTCGCCCTGGCCTGCGATCTGATCGTGGCCAAGGAGGGCGCCCGCTTCGGCACGCCGGAGATCAATGTCGGGCTGTTCCCGTTCATGATCATGGCCCTGATCTACCGCAACGTGCCGCGAAAGAAGACCAACGAGCTCATGCTGCTGGGCGAGCAGATCTCGGCCGAGGAGGCGCAGCGCATCGGGATCGTCAACCGCGTGGTCCCCGCCGACGAGTTCACCGCGGTGGTCGACGACTGGGCCTACCGGCTCGCCGGCAAGTCGCCGGTTCTGATGAAGCTCGGCAAGGACGCCATCTTCCGCCAGCAGGACATGGCGTTTGCCGATGCGATCGACTTCCTGCGCTCGCAGCTGACGATCGCGTTCTCCACCGAGGACATCCAGGAGGGCGTCAAGGCCTTCTTCGAGAAGCGCGAGCCTCAGTGGAAGGGCCGCTGAGGGCTTGACGCTCGCCCGAGCGATCTGCGACAGTGAACAGTAGAACGTTCTACTTCTTGCTTTGGCCACCGACGCTCCCTCCACCAGCCTGCTGCGGCCGCTCGCCGAGGATCTGCGCGCGCGGCGCGAGCAGATCGTGCTCGGTGGCGGCGCTGAGAAGATCGAGGCCCAGCACGCGCGCGAGAAGCTGACCGCCCGCGAGCGGATCGCTTTGCTGATCGACGAGGGGACCTTCGTGGAGCTCGGCATCCACGGGCGGCCCCACTTCTCTCAGCGGGCGATGGAGGGCAGGGAAGCGCCGGCCGACGGCGTGATCACCGGCTACGGCAAGGTCGACGGCCGACTGGCCGCGGTCGCCGCCTACGACTTCACGGTGATGGCCGGTTCGATGGGAATGACCGGCGAGATGAAGGTTGCGCGGCTGCGCGAGCTCGCGCTCACCAAGCGGATCCCGATGATCTGGCTGCTGGACTCGGCCGGCGCGCGGATCCAGGAAGCTGTCGGCTCGCTGTTCGCGGGCTCGGGCGCGCTGTTCCGCGAGGAGGTCGTGATGAGTGGCGTCGTGCCGCAGGTCGCCGCGCTGATGGGACCGTGTGCGGCCGGCACCGCGTACATCCCCGGCCTGGCCGATTTCGTCCCGATGGTCAAGGGGCGCGGCTCGATGGCGCTCGCCGGTCCGCACCTGGTGCGCGCGGCGGTCGGCGAGGACGTCACCCAGGAGGAGCTCGGCGGTTCGCGAGTGCACTGCCGAAAGTCGGGCGTCGGCGACCTCGAAGTCGCCGACGACGAGGAGTGCATCGAGCGCATCAAGCAGTACCTGAGCTACTTCCCCGCCAACTGCGAGGAGGCGCCGCCGGTGGTGGCGTGCAATGACCCGGTCGACCGCGGCGACGAGGAGCTGCTCGACGTCCTGCCCGAGTCAAACCGCAAGCCCTACGACATGTATGAGGTGATCCGGCGGATCGTCGACGACGGCGTCTACTTCGACATCAAGCCGCAGTTCGCCAAGACGATCATCACCTGCCTGGCGCGCTTCGGCGGCCGCCCGGCGGGCATCGTCGCAAACCAGCCCAAGCAGCTTGGCGGGATCCTCGACAACGACTCCGCCGACAAGTCGGCGCGGTTCATCAACCTCTGCAACGCGTACGGGATCCCGCTCGTCTATCTGATGGACGTGCCGGGATTCATGGTCGGCACCAAGGTGGAGGAGGCCGGGATCATCCGCCACGGAGCGAAGATGCTCTACGCGACCGCGAACGCGACCGTGCCGAAGATCACCGTCGTGCTGCGCAAGGCGTACGGCGCCGGCTACTACGTGATGTGCGGCCGCGCGTACGAACCCGACCTGATTGTTGCCTGGCCGTCGGCGGAGATCAGCGTGATGGGGGCCGAGGGGGCCGTCGAGATCATCTTCCGAAAGCAGGTCCAGGAGGCCGAGGACCCGGCGGCCAAGAAGCAGGAGCTGATCGACAACTTCCGCAAGATCATCGACGTCTACGTCGCGGCCGGCAACGACATGATCGATGACGTGATCGACCCGCGCGAGACGCGCGCGACGATCTGTCGCGCCCTCGAGATGGCCGCGACCAAACACGTCGAGCGTCCGTTCAAGAAATCAGGAGTCGTCCCCGTATGAGCCTCGAAGACCCGGTCGTCATCACCTGCGCGATCTCGGGCGCGATTGCCAACCGCGAGCAGTGCCCGGCGATCCCGTACACGCCGCAGGAGTATGCGGCCGAGGCGCGGCGGATCGTCGACGAGGGAGGCGTGCACATCCACATCCACGCGCGCACGCCGGACGGCACACCCAGCTACGAGATCGAGGACTTCGTCGCGATCCGCGACGCGATCCGATCAGAGGTCGGCGACGCGGCGATCATCAACTTCTCCACCGGGACCGTCGGTGTGCCGGTCGACAAGCGGATCGCTTACCTGGAGGCGGGCCTGCCGGAGGTCGCGGCCCTGAACATGGGCTCGATGAACTACGCCAAGTACTCGGCCAAGCGCAAGGACTTCGTGTTCAAGTTCGTGTTCACGAATCCGTTCGACGAGATCATCGAGCTGCTCGAGGCGATGCGCCGGCTGCAGATCAAGCCCGAGCACGAGTGCTTCGACGTCGGGCACGTCGGCTCGCTGGCGCCGCTCGTCGACATGGGGCTGCTCGAGGCGCCGCTGCACGCGGACTTCGTGATGGGCGTGGTCGGCGGGATCCCGGCAAGCGCGCGCAACGTCGCAGCAATGGCCGACAACATGCCGGTGGTGGGGGGTGGGGGGCGGGATCGGAATCTTCGACACCACTGGGGCGTGATCGGGATCGGGCGCGACCAGTGGATGCTGGTCGGCGCGGCGCTGACGCTCGGGGGCTCGATTCGTGTCGGCCTCGAGGACAACTTCTACCTGCCCGACGGGGTGATGGCTCGCTCCAACGGCGACCTGATCGCGAAGGCCAGGCAACTGACCGAGGAGCTGGGACGGCGCCCCGCGACGGTGCAGGAGGCGCGTACGCTGCTAGGCGTCCGTCCTCTCGCGGCCGAGGCGACCGCCGCATGAGCCAGCTTCCGCTCGAGGGACTGCGCGTCCTCGACCTCTCCAGGCTGCTGCCGGGCGGGTTCTGCTCGCTGCTGCTGGCCGACTTCGGCGCCGACGTGATCA
>DASYFZ010000265.1:0-4279 GCA_036000295.1 Solirubrobacteraceae bacterium | reverse complement strand
CGACTGCGACGCCTCCAGCAGCTCCGGTGGCGCGTCGCCGAACTGCACTCCCTGGCCCGAGCAGAACGTCGCCGGGTCGCGCGAGATCCGCCGGATGTCGTCGTGGCGGACGATCGCCCAGTAGTCCGGGCGATCCTCGTCGCCCATCCCGAGCAGGTCCTCCGGCGGCTGGTGGCGCGTGATCGGCGCCTCGCGCCGCAGGTACTCGAAGTACACGTCGCGCTCCTCGGCAGGTCGGCCCCAGAAATCGATCGAGCCCAGGTCGACGTCGTGCGCGTCGGTGCCAGGTGTGATCGTCACGCGGCGACTCTACACAGGCGAGCCGGAGCCGTTGCTGCCGTTCATTGCGCGCCACACCCGCTCGGGTGTCATCGGCAGATCCCACACCCGCCGGCCGCCGGTGGCGGCGGCCACGGCGTTGGCGACCGCGCCGGGCGCACCCACCACGGGCGCCTCACCGACGCCCTTGGCGCCATACGGTCCCTCGGGCACGGGCACCTCGACGATCTCGGTGTCGATCGGCGGCACGACCCCGGCGGTCGGCAGGGCGTAGTTGACGAACGTTCCGGTCGTGAGCTGGCCGTGGGAGTCGTGCACGAGCTCTTCGAGCAAAGCCCAGCCGAGGCCCTGCGTGGTGCCGCCTCGCATCTGGCCCTCGACGAGCGCCGGGTTCAGCGCCCGCCCGACGTCCTGCGCGACGACGTGGGCGAGCAGCGTGACCGCGCACGTGTCGGGGTCCACGCGGACGTGCGACAGGTGGGCGGCGGACTGGGGCGCGGGCGGCAGGGCCACGCGCCCGTGGCCCTCGACCGGCGGGTACTTGCCACCGAAGCTCAGGATCTTGGGTGCCAGCTCGTCGATCGGCAGCGCCTTGGCGGGCACGCCGGCCGGCTGGATGGCGCCGTCGACGATCTCGAGGTCCTCCGGAGCGATCTCGAGCTCCTCGGCCGCGATCTCCAGCAGCCGCTCGCGTGCCTCGCTCGCCGCGCGTTCAACGGCTCGGCCCACGGTGTAGGTGACCTTGCTGCCGCCGCTGGTGCCGGCATACGGGGCGCTCGAGGTGTCGGCGCGGACGACGCGAACGCGCTCTGGGTCGATGCCGAACGCCTCCGCGGCGATCGTCGCAAAGCCCGACTCAACGCCGCTCATGTCGGCGGCGCCGGTGATGATCGTCAGGTTGCCGTCGGCATCCAGCCGGCAGACCGCCGCTGCGGGCTCGTAGCCGCCCGGCCACCAGCCGATTGCGGCGCCGATCCCCTCGCCGTCGGGTAGTGCTTGGCGCCGCGACCAGAGCGGGTGCTCGCGGATCCGCTCCAGGCACTGGCGCGCGCCGAAGATCGGAAACGGCTGGCCGGCGGGGTTTGCATCGCCCTCGCCGACGACGTTGCGCAACCGCAGGTCCAGCGGATCCATATCGAGCCTGCGAGCGAGCTCATCGATCATTGACTCGACCGCGAACGCGGCCGGCGGCGCCGTCGGGGCTCGATAGGCGCCGAACGTCATCCGATTGGTCGAGACTCCCAGCGCGGTGAGCTCGTGCGCCTGCCAGCGGTAGGGGCCGGCGCTCAGCAGCGCCGCGATCGACTCGACGCCGAAGTCATCGTTGGACCCGCGGTCGACGAGGATCCGCGTGCGGATCCCGGTCAGGTTCCCCTCAGCGTCGGCGCCGAGCTCGACGCTGAGCATCTCGGCGCCGGCCGGGTTGCTGGCGGCCATGTCCTCGCTGCGCGTCATCGCCAGGCGGACCGGCCGGCGCAGGACGACGGCGGCGCAAGCCACGAGCGGGTCGATGACCATGATCTTGCCGCCGAACGCGCCGCCCAGGGCCTCGCTTCGCACGCGGACCTGCCCGACGGGCATTCCGAGCAGCTTGGCCAGCGAGTCGCGCGTGGAGAACGGAGCCTGGGTAGCGCTGGACACGACGAGCTGGCCGTCGGGATCGACCCACGCGGTCGCGGTCTGCGGCTCGATGTATCCCTGGTACATCCACGGCGTGCTGAGGCGTCCCTTGACCACCACGTGGCTCGCTGCCAGAGCGGCGTCGACATCGCCGTTCTCAAGCCGTGCCGTGTCGAGCACGTTGTCGGAAAGCTCCTCCTCGTCGCCGACGCCGGTGGTGGCGACCGACGCGTGAGCGTCGCCGAGGTCTGAGCCGGCATCGTCGGCGGCGACCTTGACGCGAGCGCGCGGCGCTCCCGGCCTGGTGGCCGACTCGAGATCGAGCACCGGCTCGAGCGGATCGAGGTCGACCTCCACGAGCTCGGCGCCGTCCTCGGCAGCCGCTTCACTCTCGGCGACGACGAGCGCCACCGGGTGGCCGGCGTACACGACCTCCTCGCGAGCCAGTGGCTCGTAGGTGCGCCCTCGACCCGTCGCCGCGAGCGGCAGGTCGGCGGCGGTCAGCACCGCAACCACCCCGGGGACCGCCAGCGCGGCGTCGGTCCCGATCGAGGAGATCATCGCGTGGGCCTCGTGGGACAGGACGAGTCGCGCGTGCAGCAGGCCCGGCACCGCGATGTCGGCCGCGAACCTCGTCGCGCCGCGCACCTTCGGTCCCGAGTCGCGGCGGGGGGTAGACACGCCGACTGCAGCCATGATCGCAACGTAGCATTGAGCGAGCCTCATGTCGGTCCCCGATCACATGCGCGACACACCCACGTTCACCGGCATGCCGCTGGACCGCGCGATGGACGAGCGCATGGACCCTGAGGTGATCGCGCGGTTGGTCGGCGATCCCCGTGCCGGGGTGCTTGCGGCGTCGGAGCAGGGAGTACTCGTCGCCGGTGGCGACAGGCCGACGCTGCTGCGCCTCCCCGCGGCCGACAAGGTTGGCGAGCGCGCCGCGCAGACCGACGACCAGCCGATGCTGCTCGGGCTCGACGACGGGACGCCGCTGTTCGCGCTGGATCTCGACGAGCTTCCGGAGAGCGAGCGCAACGGGCTGGTCGACGGCGGAAGGGTGGTGTCGCTGCGCGAGGCAGGGGAGATCCTGTCGCGGTCCCAGGCCGGACTGGCCGCCTACCTGGCCGCACTGCTCAACTGGCATCGCAGCCACCGCTACTGCGCCAACTGCGGAGCCGTCACGCTCGTCAAGGAGGGTGGCTATGCGCGGCGGTGCCCCCGCTGTCACACGACTCACTTCCCGCGCACCGACCCGGTGGTGATCATGACCGTCGAGCACGATGGCAGGCTGCTGCTCGGCCGACGTCCCGGCTGGCCGCGACGTCGCTACTCCACGCTCGCCGGATTCGTCTCGCCGGGGGAGGCGGCCGAAGAGGCGGTGATCCGCGAGGTCCGCGAAGAGTCCGGGATCGTGGCCCGGGACCCCGAGTTCGTCAGCTCCCAGCCCTGGCCGTTCCCGCGTTCGCTGATGCTCGGCTTCGCCGCGCAGGCTGACGGCGGTGCGCCGCGGGCGCGCGACGGCGAGCTCGAGGACGTGCGCTGGTTTGACTACGACGGGCTGGTCGCCGCGAAGAACGGCGAGAACCCCGAGCTGCTGCTGCCGCCGCCGATCTCGATCGCGCGCTTCCTGATCGATCGGTGGATGGCCGCTCGCGCCGTTTAGTCGTCCAGCAGTCGGTGCACGGTCTTCGCGTCGACCTCGAGCGCGCGTACGTTCTCGGCGATCTGGTCGGGCGACGTGGCGCCGAACAGCACCGTCGTAACAGCGGGGTTGGCGAGCGCGAAGGCGATCGCCAGTGCGCTCGCGCTCACACCGACCTCCTGGGCAACGTTGTGCAGCGCGAGCCCCTTCTCTCGCGCCTCAGCGAACCGCGGGTTGAAGAGGTCTGACGCGGCGCGGCCGGACTGGCCGGCGTCGTACTTGCCGGTCAGCACGCCGCCGGCCATCACGAACGAGGCGACCACTCCGGCGCCGGATTGCGACAGCGCGGTGTACATCTCGGGGGTCTCCAGCCAGCTGCGCTGCACCAGGCTGTAGGGAAGCTGCGCCGCACACGGCGCCGGAACCCCCCGGTCGGCCGCGGCGGCGATCGCCTCGGCAAACAGCTCGGCCTCCCAGTTGACGATCCCCCAGGCCCGCGCCTTGCCCGACTCAAGTAGCCCGCCCACCTGGGCGACCATGTCCGCGACCGCCAGCCCCTCGGGCGGCGGGTTTGCATAGATCAGGTCGACGTGGTCGAACTGCATCCGCCCGAGCGAGCCCGCGAGCTCCTCGTCGGCGTCCTGGTCGGGCCAGAACTCCCACCACAGCTTGTTGGAGACGACGGTGTCGTCGCGATCCCAGCCGGCCTCGCGGAACAACTCGCCGAACAGCACC
>DASYFZ010000210.1:0-5600 GCA_036000295.1 Solirubrobacteraceae bacterium | reverse complement strand
GCCGGGCCGGCGTCAATCGTCACCGAGGTTCCCGCGAGGCTCGCGGCGCGTGAGTTGAAGGTCACGACGGCCTTCACGCGGGGCTGAACGACGTACTGCTGCACGGCGCCCACTCCCGCGGGCAGATGAGCCGGCAGCACGACCGGAAAGCCGGCCAGAATCGCGGCGCGCGCAAGCGAGCTCACGGGCCGGGCAGCGCTCGACGACCATGTCACGGTCCCGAACCGAAGCGCGGTGGATCCATTGCGCGCGGTGAAACCACCCAGCCGCTGACTGTCGCCGAGCCCCGTCAAGGCGGCGACCGCTCGCAGGTCTTTCGGGCTCAAGGAGACCGGGGCTACGTGCGTCGGCGCGAAGATAGTCGTCAGCGTGGCCGCAGCAGCCGTGCCCGCCAAGACGACGCCGGCCGCGCCGATCGCGAGAGCTGCCCGCAACGACACGTGGGGGAAGCGCGTGCGACGAACAACAACTTGCGCCGGCGGCCGACTGGGCGCCGCATCGGGTCGCCGCTCCAGTTCGCGACGGATCCGCGCCCAGGCGAGGTCGACATCGGGCACGGCCCGCGGCGCCGAGAACAGCTGGGCTGCCCGCTCCGTGTCGTTCGCGATCTCGGCGTGCCGAGCGCCGCAGCGGTCGCAGCCGTCCAGATGCTCGCTGACCCTGTCCGGAACGGCCAGCGGTTCATCGTCAAGCCGCCTCAGCATCCCGTCAGGAATGTGTCTCACGGTCCATCTCCTTTCGAAGCGCAGACTCCGCCCGTCTGAGCAGCGTCCCGACCTGTCCAACCTTGACTCCCAGCGCTTCCGAGATCTCCAGATAGCTCATGCCACCGTGCCGCATCACGAGGATTGCGGCCGAGCGGCGCGGCAGTCGACCGAGGACACGCCGGAGCTCGGCCCGTCGTTCCCGTTCGATCGCCGTCTCCTCGGCGCTTGGCAGCGAATGCAAGACCTCGACCCTGAGCTGACGCCTGTTGCGGCGCCGGTCACCCCGCAGAACGTTGAGGGCAGTGTGCACCGCCGCGACCCTGACCCATCCTGCCGCCTGTTCGTAGTCGCCGGGGAAACGCCGGTACGCCGCCAGGAAGACCTCCTGAGCGACGTCCTGAGCCCCCTGGGAGTCGCCCACGACGTTCTGTGCCAGACGAACGACGGCGCGGTAGTGGTTGCGGAAGAACGACTCGAAGGCCGCCATCCCGCCGTCGGCCTCGACGTGCTCCGATCGCTCCCTATGTCGCGCCTGCAAGCCCATCACACCCACTAAGCACCGCAGCGGCCCCAAATGTGACAGCTCGCCGGCTGCCTGCGCATCCGCCGGGAAGGCCGTTACCCAGGCACGGGCACATCGGCTTCGCTCTCGACGACCGCCGCGCCCTCCCGCCGCCGATGCTCGCGCCCGTGCGCGATCACCTCACGGAAGCTCTTGAAGCGGAAGATCAGCACCAGCGCCGCGAACCCGAGCAACGCGCTGAGCACCGCCGTGGCGATCTGCTGGCCGACCGAGAACGCCGTCACCTCGGAGCTGCCGGCGAAGATCGTCAGCAGCAGCGCCTGCTGCACGCCAAGCCCCCCGGGCGTGAACGGGAACACGGACGCGACGACCTGCACGGCCAGCACGAGCAAGGCGTTGCGCACCGACCCGCCGATGTGGAACGCGTCGAGCAGCGCCCAGTAGGCCGCAAATCGGAAGATCCAGCTCGCGAACTGCCATGTGGCCATCTCGCGGCGGTAGCGGCGGCCGTCGCGCAGGATCGCGAAGCCCTGGCGCAGCCGCTGCCAGAACGCCCGCACGCGCGCCGACAGGATCGCAAACCCCAGCAGGAAGCAGATTCCCAGCACCGTGATGAAGAACAGCGTGAAGCGCATGTGGGAGGCGAAGAAGCTGATGTCGAACGCCGGCAGCTTGGAGAAGTCCGGCGGCTTGGGGAACACGCCCTGGGTGAACGCGAAGCCCATGATCAGCAGGCCCATGAACCAGTCGAAGATCACGCCCGTCCACAGCGCCGAGGCGACCGTCGGGTAGCTGCTCGGCGGGATCGAGACGCGCGTCAAGAACAGCTGGGCGATGTTGCCGCCGCCCAGGGGAAAGACGGTGTTGATGCCGTACCCGACCATGTAGGCGCCCCACACGTCGCGCCATCTGACCTCGACCCCCGGGTACGCCGCCCGGACCGCATTGAACAGCGCGCGCGAACGCAGCAGCAGGTAGATCGCATACAGCGCGAGCCCGAGCAGCAGCGACCAGAAGTTGAGCGCCGACAGCTGCGAGAAGAAGTTGCCCGCCGCGTCGGCGACGTTGGTGATCGTCGACCCGATCGAGGTGGCCAGCGGCGTCATCTACCCAGCCTGCCATACGCCCTCGACGTGCTCGTTAAATAGCCCGGGGGGCCCAGATCCATCTGGACCCCCCGGAGAGTCAGGGAAGTGGGGGCGCAGTTCCCTGACCGACAGGGGCGAGTTTCCCCGTCCCAAGCCTTCAGTAAACCTGATTTTCCCAACCTCGCTATGAGAACTCGGCTGGAAAATATCCCGGTGCTCGAATTAAACCTAGCATCCCCCTCGCAAAGTCTTTGCAAACACGGGGGATTTGGGCCCTGACGGGGGCCTCGAGAGCGTTGTTCGTTAGCAACCGGTGAAGAGCGCTGAGGGTCAGTGCTCGCGGTTGCCCGGGCCGCTGAAGAACTCCTCACCGGCGCGCACCGTGCCCGCCGCCTCCGCTTCGTGACGAAGCGTACGATCTGCCTCGCCGCTCCATGCTCCGATGGCCAGCATCTCACGGTCGGCATCCATCGGGCTGCCGCCGAGATCGCGATTGACGATCCGGGCGCACTTGCGGCCTTCGGCGATCGCCGTGACGATCAGCGACTGGCCGAGCCGGGCGTCTCCGCAGGCGTACACGCCGTCGGCGGAGGTGCGGTAGGTCTGCATCGTCTTGATGTTGCCGCGGCGGTCGAGCTCGAGCCCGAGATCGCTGACCAGCCCCGCGTGCTCGGGGTGCTCGAACCCGATCGCGATCAGCACGAGGTCTGCGTCGAGCACGAACTCACTGCCGGGGACCGGCGTCAGGTCGCGGGACGAGGTGCCCGTGACCTTGCGGGCGTAGACGTGATTGACCGCGCCGTTGGTCCCGCCGAAGCCGGTCACCTCCGTTCCCCAGCGGCGCTTTCCGCCCTCGTCGAGCGCGTACGTCGTAGGGGTCCGCTTGGGCGGCAGCGGCCACGGGTGCCGGGGGTCGGCGCCGTCGGAGGCGAGGTCGGCGTAGACGTCGAGCATGTGGACGCTGCTCGCACCCTCGCGGTTGGAGTTCGAGATGCAGTCCATCCCGGTGTCACCGCCGCCGACCACGATCACGCGCCTGCCCTTGGCCGTGATCTCGGTGCCGGGCGCGGGCACCCGGTGCGGCCGGCCCTGCTCGGCGGCAACCCAGCGGTTGCGCTGGTACAGGTAGTCCATCGCGAGGTGGATGCCCTCGAGCTCGCGGCCCGGCGCCGGGAGGTCGCGCGACACGCGCGAGCCGATCGACACGACGAGCGCGTCATATCGGTCGCGTAGCTCGTCGGCGGTGACATCGCGGCCCGCGTCGACGTTGTAGACGAACTCGATCCCCTCCTGCTCGAGGATGTCGACGCGCCGGTCGATGATCCACTTCTCGAGCTTGGCGTCGGGCACGCCGAAGCGCATCAGCCCGCCCGGTCCCTCGTCGCGCTCGTACACCGTCACCGTGTGCCCGCAGCGGTTGAGCTCGGCGGCCGCCGCCAGCCCGGCCGGGCCGGCGCCGACGACCGCGACGGTCTTTCCGGTCCGGCGGTCCGGCGGCTCGGGGACGATCCAGCCCTCCTGGAATGCCCGCTCCGCGATCGCCATCTCGATCTGCTCAATCGTCACCGGGTCGTCGTTGATCGCCAGCACGCACGCCGACTCACACGGGGCCGGGCAGATCCGGCCGGTGAACTCGGGGAAGTTGTTGGTGGTGTGCAGCTGGTCGATCGCCTCGCGCCACTTGCCGCGGTAGACGAGGTCGTTCCAGTCGGGGATCAGGTTGCCCAGCGGGCAGCCCTCGTGGCAGAACGGGATCCCGCAGTCCATGCACCGCGCGCCCTGGCGCTGCAGCTCGGACTCGGGCTGTAGCTCGAAGTACTGGTCGTAGTCGTGCACGCGGGCCTGCGGATCGCGCTTGTCGAAGCCGACCCGATGGATCTTCAGAAATGCGCCGATCTCGCCCACGGTTACACCTCGACGACGGCGGCCTGCGCGGCCTCTTGGAGCGCGCGCCGGTAGTCGCGCGGCATCACCTTGATGAAGCGCTCGCGCGCCGCCCGGTCCCACGACGCGAGCACGTTGCGCCCGACGAGCGAGCCGGTGCGTGCCGTGTGCTCGGCGATCAGGCCCTTGACCTCGGCTGCGTCGTCGTCGGTCAGCTCCTCGAGATCGACGAGCTCGAGGTTGCAGCGGCTGTCGAACTGCCGGTCGACGTCGTACACGTACGCAACCCCGCCGCTCATTCCCGCCGCGAAGTTGCGGCCGGTCCGCCCGAGGATGACCACGCGGCCGCCGGTCATGTATTCGCAGCCATGATCGCCCACGCCCTCGACGACAGCCAGTGCGCCGGAGTTGCGCACGGCAAAGCGCTCGCCCGCGAGGCCTCTGAAGAACGCCCTGCCGGCGGTGGCGCCGTACAGCACGGTGTTGCCGACGATCGTGTTCTCCTCGGCGCGGAACCGCGCGCGCTCGGGCGGGCGGACCGACACCACGCCGCCCGACAGGCCCTTACCGGTGTAGTCGTTGGTCTCGCCCCGCAGCGCGAACGTCACGCCCGGTGCAAGCCACGCCGCGAAACTCTGCCCGGCCGAGCCCGAGAACGTGATCTCGATCGTGCCCTCGGGCAGGCCCTCGACCCCGTTGCGGCGCGCGATCTCACCCGACAGGATGCCGCCCACGGTCCGGTTGACGTTTCGCACCGGCAGCGGACCGAGCTTGACCGGCTCGCCGCGCTCGATCGCCGGCAGGCAGCTGCGAACGAGCTCCCAGTCGAGCGCGTCGTCGAGCACAGGGACCTGCGGCCGGGTGCGCCGCCTGGGGGTGTCGGCGGGAAGCTCGGGTGCCTTGAGGATCATTGACAGGTCGACGTGGCGCGCCTTCCAATGGTCGATCGCCGCGTCGGCGTCAAGGAGCTCGATGCGCCCGATCATGTCCTCGAAGCGCCTGATCCCCAGCGACGCCATGATCTCGCGCGCCTCCTCGGCCACCATCATCAGGTAGTTGACGACGTGATCGGCCGTGCCGCGGAAGCGCTTGCGCAGCTCCGGGTCCTGCGTGGCGATGCCGACGGGACAGGTGTTGAGATGGCAGACGCGCATCATGATGCAGCCCATCGCGATCAACGGGGCGGTCGAAAAGCCGAACTCGTCGGCGCCGAGCAGCGCGCCGATCACGACGTCGCGGCCGGTCTTCATCTGCCCGTCTACCTCGATCGTGATCCGGGAGCGCAGGTCGTTGAGCAGCAGCGTCTGCTGGGTCTCGGCCAGGCCGATCTCCCACGGGACGCCCGCGGACTGGACCGACGACTGCGGCGACGCGCCGGTGCCGCCGTCGTGGCCCGAG
>DASYFZ010000189.1:0-7773 GCA_036000295.1 Solirubrobacteraceae bacterium | reverse complement strand
CGCCAAGATCCAAGGGCTGTACGACGAGCCCGAAGCGCACAGTCACGACATCCTGGAGTTCAAGGACGGGCGTGTGTTCGAACGCGACTCACTCCCGCAATACATCGACGGGGAAGTCGTAGGGCGGGTATGGAGCTTCCGCGACATCAGCGAGCATCGCCGGCTCCAGAACGAGTTGACGCACCAAGCGTTCCACGACCCGTTGACCGGTCTCGCGAATCAGGCGCTGTTCCGCGACCGTGTCGACCACGCGGCCGCGCGCCTGGCGCGCAACGGCGGCCAACTCGCCGTGCTCTTCGTCGATCTCGACGATTTCAAGACCGTCAACGACAGCCTCGGTCACGCGGTCGGCGACCGCGTCCTGCTGGAGGTCGCGCAGCGCATCTCGACGAGCATCCGCGCGGCCGACACCGCCGCCAGGTTCGGGGGTGACGAGTTCGCCGTCCTGCTGGAGGACGTACAGGAGCTGTCGGCGGCGGTCGAGACCGCCGAGCGGATCCTCGAGGCGGTCGGCCGCCCGCTCACGCTCGAGGGCAACGAGCTGGTGATCCGCGCCAGCCTCGGCATCTCCGTCGTCGAGGCCGGCAGCGCAAGCGACGCCGACGAGCTGATCCGCAATGCCGACGCCGCGATGTACATCGCGAAGAGCGACGGCAAGGGCGGCTATCGCGTGTTCGAGCCCGCCATGCACGAGCGGGTCGTCGCGCGCCTCGAACTGCGCGCCGACCTCCAGAGGGCGCTCGAGCGCGAGGAGTTCGTGCTGCACTACCAGCCGCTCGTACGCCTCGAAGACGGCGCGATGACCGGCATCGAGGCGCTGCTGCGCTGGCAGCATCCGGTCCGCGGGATCGTCGCGCCGCTTGAGTTCGTACCGTTTGCAGAGGAGACCGGGCTGATCGTCGACATCGGGCGCTGGGTGCTGCGCGAGGGTTGCCGACAGGCCAAGGAACTGCGGGCGCAGATCCCCGGGCCGGTCAAGCCGGCGATCGGGATCAACCTGTCGGTCAAGCAGCTGTTCCACGCAGACATTGTCGCTGACGTGGCTTCGGCGCTGGCCGACGCGGACCTCGAGCCCGAGGCGCTGACGCTCGAGATCACCGAGTCGGTGATGATGACCGACACCGAGATGGCGGTCAGCCGCCTGAACGAGCTCCGGGACCTCGGAGTACGCCTGGCGATGGACGACTTCGGCACCGGCTACTCGTCGCTGAGCTCGCTGAGCTTGTTCCCGCTCGACATCCTCAAGATGGATCGCTCGCTGCTTGCGGCGGGCGCGGCTCCCGTGACCTCCGGCATCGCCTCCGCGGTGCTGAGCCTGGGCGAGACCTTCCAGCTCGAAGTCGTCGCCGAGGGGATCGAGTTCCCCGAGCAGTCGACCACGCTCAAGGAGCTGGGCTGCGACACCGGCCAGGGCTTCTACTTCGCGAGGCCGATGCCGCCCGAGCAGCTGATGGCCTACCTGTCGGCACACCCGGGCGCAGCCGCTGGCGTGGTGGCGCCCACCGGCTCGGACTGAGCCGATGCACCAGACCTACGAGGGTCTCGACCGCCCGGGTGGCTTCAGCCGTGTCCGGCTGCTGTCGCCGCTGGCGCATCGGGACTATCGGCTGTTGGTCGGCGGCATGTCGGTATCGCTGCTGGGCGACGGGCTGTTCCTGGTCGCTCTCGCCTGGCAGGTGTACTCGCTGTCGGACGCGCCGACAGCGCTCGCCAGCGTGGGGATCGCGATGACGATTCCGACGATCGCGTGCCTGTTGATCGGCGGCGCGGTCAGCGACCGCCGCGAACGCCGTCGCGTAATGCTCGCGGCCGACGCGGTTCGCGCCGTGCTGCTGGCCTCGCTCGCGGTGCTCGCGCTCACAGGGGCGCTGCGGCTGTGGCACCTGCTGGTGATCGCCGTCGGTTACGGAGCGGCGACCGCGTTCTTCAACCCCGCCAGCGACGCGCTGGTGCCCCAGCTGCTGCCCGAGGACGAGCTGGCGCAGGCCAACTCGCTCGACCAGCTGATCCGGCCGCTCGCGCTGCGGCTCGCGGGTCCGGCGCTCGGCGGCCTGCTCGTCGGCTCGGTCGGGACCGGCTGGGCGTTCGCGCTGGATGCGTGTTCGTTCGCAGTGTCGATCGCGACTTTGACGGCCATGGCGCCGGTCCCGGCACAGTCGACGGGCCCAGCGTTCGTGGCGCGCGATCTCGGCGCCGGCTTGCGCTACGTGCGCAGCAACCCCTGGATCTGGGCGACGCTCGTCAGCGCCGCGGTCGCCTACCTGCTGTTCATGGGGCCGACCGAGGTGCTGCTCCCGTTCGTGGTCAAGCACAAGCTCGCCGACGGCGCGCGCGACCTCGGGCTGATCTTCGCCGCCGGCGGGCTTGGCTCGCTGGCGTGCGCGGTGGCGATCGGGCAAATCGGCCTTCCCCGGCGCAGCATCGTGTTCATGTACATCACCTGGACGGCAGCGACCCTCGCCGTGGCCGGCTACGGCCTCGCGCAGGGACTGTGGGGCCTGATGCTCGCCAGCGTGCTGTTCAACACGCTCGAGACCGCCGGCACGATCGCGTGGGCGACGGCCAAACAACGGCACGTCCCGGCGTCGCTGCTGGGCCGGGTCTCGAGCCTGGACTGGCTGATCTCGATCGGGCTGTTGCCGGTGTCCTACGCGCTGGCGGGGCCCGTCAGCTCAGCCATCGGCGTGCGCAGCACGTTGATCGGTGCCGGTGTGCTCGGTGCGGTCGTGACGTTCGCGCCGCTGCTGATCCCGTCGGTGCGGCGGGTCGATGCCGAGCCGTCCGAGGCCGTTGCGCTCGAAGCCTCCGCCGCGGGCGCGCATGCGAGCGCGAGCGCGTAGGTCCAAGACCCGGCGAGGCCCGAGCCAAACCGAGCCTATGCGCCGGCCACAAACATGGGCGCCCGACCTCGCTACGCACCAGCCTGCGCCCGCGGGTTAGGCAGCGACGGCGACGCGGTTGCGACCGTCCGCCTTGGCCTGGTACAGAGCGCGGTCGGCGCGCGCGATGATCGACTCGGCGCTCTCGCTGCCCAGCCGCACCGCCAGCCCGGCCGAGCACGTGCGGCCCTGGGGCATGCTCGCGCGCAGCCGTTCGACGACGTCGGTCGCGGTGGCGAGCTCGCAGTCGAGCAGCATCAGCGCGAACTCCTCGCCGCCGACGCGAGCCAGCAGGTCCCCGGCGCGTAGCTGATCGCGCCATGCCGCCGCGGCCTCCTTGAGCAAGCGGTCGCCGGCCGGGTGCCCGTAGGTGTCGTTGAACGCCTTGAAGTGATCGAAGTCGAGCATCGCGATCGCGATCGGTCGCGCTTCGGCCAGCGCTCGCTTGACATGCGAGTCCCAGGCGCGGCGGTTGGGCAGCCCGGTCAGCGCGTCGGTCTGCGCCGCGTCGTAGAGGTCGTCGACGACGTCCGCGCGCGTGATCACCGCTGCGGCCTCGTGCGCCAGCAGCGCCGATACCGTCGCCTTCGGGTCGCCCGCGACGACGTCTCCGGGCCAGATGATCACGAGCACACCGAGGGGCACGTCGCCCTTGCGCAGCGGCTGATAGAGGATCGTCCGGGATTGGGAACCGGTGGCCGACGATGCGCCGCCAGCGCCGCCGGCGAGCTGCACCAACGCCGGACGGCCCGATCGCATCGCGTCGTAGACGGCGTTGGACTTCGAGATCGCTGCCTTCCCGAGGGGGCCGGCGCCGCCGATCCCCGCCGCCGCGGTGCAGCGCAGCAGCTCGGAGCTGGCGTCCGGCTCATACAGCAGCGCCGCGGTCGCGTCGCTGATCTCGCGGGCAGCCTCGCAGACGTCGACCCGCGGCTGCGAGCTGTCGAACAGGCCGTGGACCACGGCCGTCACGCGCTCGAGCATGTGCTCCCGGCGGCGAGCCTCGCCGGCCTGGAAGCGGGCGGCGCCGACCAGCCGCTGGGTGGCCAGGCCGATGATCGAGCTGACTGCCACCGTCAGAAGCGCCGACCGATACTGGGTGTGCGGGTAGGCGGGCGGACCGATCAGCAGCATCGGCGCCAGGTAGAACAGCGCCACCCCGATCAGGATCACCATGAGCTGGCGCCGCGACTGAGTGTTCAAAGCGGTGTAGAAGACCGGGATCAGGGCCAGCACGCTGACGCCACTGGTCGAGCCGCCGGCCGAGTTGCGCAGCAACGCCAGCGCAATCAGCATCACCAGCGAGCCGACGACGACCGGGGCTCGCTTCAGCCGCCCGCCGGCCGCTCCGGCAAACGGGATCGCCAGGGCGATCGCCAATAGCGCGACCGACAGCGCGTACTGACCCCAGTGCAACGAGGTGCCGGCAAGCATCGCGATCCAGCCCAATGCGGCAGCTCCGGCAAACGGGGCCTGCTGTCTCGCGACGGCACGAACCGACTGGCGATGGCCGCCCATACGCGCGTGGATCGACCGCTGTCGCCAAATCTGAAGTGAAGACTTTCCGGTATCACCTGCACTCCTTGGGCACCTTCGCCTGGGCGTCACGGCCGACACCCGTCTGCGGGACGCCACGGAAGGCCAGCAAAGCCTTGTTGCCGAACTTGATCGTGCGGCACACCCGCATGTGGTCGCGACGCGAGAGCTTGCGGTGCTTTCGGCCGAGATCGAAGTTTCCGTAGGTGATGTGCATCTGGCCGAAGAAGTTACTCAGGTCGGTCAGGACGCCCCTATCGACGTTGGTCCGAAGCAGCGACACCCCGCTCGGGACCGAGACGTGGAGGTCCGAGATCGGTATCGCGGGCCGGAGCTCGCGCTTGGTGCGGAGAACCGCGAGCAGGCCGGTCAGCGCCTGGCGAATCCGAGTGACGAACACCTTTGCGGTGAGCTGTCCGGTGGTCACCGCGTCGGCCCGCTGGGCGCGCTGCGCCTGCAACGTCTGGCCTTCCAGCGCGGCGATCGAGGACAGGGCGGCGGACTGCCCCTGCTTGACGCTCGCGAGCGTCCGCGCGTTGGCGTTGCGCTGGTCGTGCAGCGTGACCACCACGAGCACGAGCGTCGCGACGAGCAGCAGCAGCGTCAGTAACGGGAGCAACCAGCTCAGCAGCGGGCGCCGGATGGGCTCGCGACGCTCCGAGGGCTCGCGACGCTCCGAGTGGGCGGCTTGCGCGATCGCCCAGGGAGGGGCGTTCGTGGGCAGGCCGGGCTGGGCCGGCGGGCCGGTGAGCGTGGCGGTGGGCCAAGCGCGAAACGGGCGAGCCTGCGTGGGCGCAACCGCGATCGGCGACGGCGAGACCGCGGCGGGCGCAGTGGACCCCGCCGCAGCCGACCCGGCCCGCGACTGCAGCGGCTCGGCCCAGATCGCATACGCACCCGCCAGCGTCAGGAAGCCGACGATCACGAACGCCGGCACGAGCCGCCCATCGGACCCTGACACCGCGGCAACGAACAGCCACAGGCCAAGGCCGACGAGCAACGCCGTGAACGCCGCGCCGATCAGCGAGATCATGCCGCGGCGCCACCTGCTCGTGTGCTGGGCGAGGTAGTGCGAGAGCAGCGATGCGCCGGACATCTGGTAGCCGACGATCGCCAGCAGCGTGACCACCGCAACGAACCAGCGCACAGCGTCGCTGCGCGTGACGCTTACGATCGTCACCGGGATCGCGAGCAGCAGGCAGTAGACGCCGAAGCACTCCGAGACCACGTTGGCGCGGTGGATCTGCGACTGAAACCGGGCGTGGTCGGGCGGATCCAGCAGCCACTCGTAGGTGTTGGCGTACAGCAGCGTCGCCACGATGAAGCCCAGCGCGCTCGTCGAAAGCAGGATCAGCGCGGCCTCCGGGCGGACGGAGTGGGCCACCAGCAGCCCCCCGCCAGGAACACGACGACCGCCGCCAGCACCGTCGTCGTCATCAGGCCAGCGTTCATCCGCGCGATCTGGAGATCGCGCCCGGAACCCGCTCCGAACGGCACGGCGCCGATATCGCCCGGCACGCCGCGACAGTAACGGCGGCTGCGGACGCCGCTCGCGCGAGACCGAGGAGCCGCGGCCTAGAGTCCGCGCCCGTGGGACGGGTGCGAAAGCTGATGATCCCGGTTGCGCTCACGTGCCTGGCGTCGCCGCCCGCCAGCGCCGCGGCGACCGCCGCCCTGACCCCAAGCCCCACAAAGCGCGGTGGTGAGCCGCTCGTTGAACCGGCCATCCGCTGCGGCTACGATGGTCCGGCAGGCGAACGGGGGTTAGGACCGTGCGAGGACGAGCGTCCCCAGATCGGAACTTGCGGTGGAGGCTCATCCGGTAGACCTCGTGGCGCGCCCGGGGGCGCAGACACGGACAGCGGCGCTGCGGCAGCGCCTGCGGCAGCGCGCCATGACCACGCCGGGAAAGCTGGCGCTGGCGTCGATGCTCGTGGTCGCGGGGGTGTTGTGTTTCGGGGTTGTGGCGACGCTGGCCGTCCACTCACGGTCCACAGCCGCAAACGCGGCGCGCACGCAGACCGAGCCGCTCCTCGTCCAGGCCGTCACGCTCTACGACTCGCTGTCAGATGCCAACGCGACTGCGACCGCGACGTTTCTGACCGGCGGGCTGGAGCCGGCCCAGCGCCGCGCTCACTACCTACAGGACCTGCGCCTCGCCACGGGGTCGCTGACGACGCTCACCCGCGAGGTCACCGGCTCGGGGCGCGCGCGTTTGGCAGTGCGCACGATCGGCGCCCAGCTTCCCGTCTACAGCGGCCTGGTGGAGTCCGCTCGCGCCAACAACCTCCAGGGGTTCCCGGTCGGGGCTGCGTATCTTCGCCAGGCCTCGAGCCTGTTGACCGGGACGATCCTCCCCGCCGCCAACCAGCTCTATGCGATCGAGGCTCAGCGGCTGGGCGACGACTACCGGTCGGGGACGTCCAACGGGCCGCTGCTTGCCGTGGCGATCGCCATCGCATTGTCGCTCCTGACTCTGATCGCGGCGCAGATATTCGTGGCGCGCGTCAGTCGCCGGACCCTGAATGTGTGGATGCTGATTTCGACGCTGGTGATTCTCGGGACGTCCGTGTGGACGATCGTCGGTCTGCTGGGTGAGCGCAATGCGCTGAGCAGAGCCCAGCGAAACGGCTCGGACTCCGTCGAGGTGCTCACTGCATCGAGGGTCCTCTTGTCCCGCGCCCAGAGTGACCAGAGCCTGACGCTCGTCAACCGGGGAAGCGACGAGATCAGCCCGGCGGACTTCGACAAGGTGATGAACGTGCTCTCGCCGCAGGGCGGGATGATCGGGGAGGTCGGACCGCTCGCCGCACGAGCCGGGAGGGGCCAGGACGCGCAGCGGCTCGCGCAGGAATTCGCGGCGTACTGCGCGCAGGCCGCCCGCGTCAGTCAGGTGCAGAAGAGTGGACAGATCCCGCAGGCGATTCACCTCGCCGTCGCCGACGCCACCAGCCCATCCTCGGCTGCCGCTCTGCTGAACTCCGATCTTGTGGCGCAGACCAACCACGCCCAGGCCCGGTTCGCTGCTCAGGCCTCGGATGCCACATCGGCGCTGGCGGGGCTGGAGATAGCGATCCCGGTGCTCACAGCCGTCGCTGCGATCCTCGCCTTCGTTGGGCTCCGGCAGAGAGCGGGCGAATACAGGTGAGCCGGCGTGTGCCGCATCTGCTGGCGCTCGTTGCCACCGCTGCCGCGATCGCCGGCTGCGGGTCGATGTCGGACCGCCCGCTGAAGATCACGCTCGCGGCGCTGGCCACCAAGCCGCCGTCGCCGAGTCCGTCGACTCCCGCGCAGCCGCAGCCCAGTTGCAACCGACCGACAGCCAGCCTTCGGCCCCCGGCGAAGACGCCGACCCCTG
>DASYFZ010000173.1:0-8020 GCA_036000295.1 Solirubrobacteraceae bacterium | reverse complement strand
GTGCTCGCCACCGGCGGCGCGGCCGCGCTGTGGTCTCGCACCACCAATCCGGCGGGGGCCATCGGCACCGGCCTGCTGCTGGCCTACGAGGCCGGCGCCACGCTCGCCGACCTCGAGCTGATGCAGTTTCACCCTACGGCGGTCGCCGCCGCCAACGGCGCCGACGGGTTCCTCGTCACCGAGGCGGTCCGCGGTGAGGGAGCCCGATTGTTGAACCGCGAGGGCGAGCGGTTCGTCGACGAACTAGCTCCGCGCGACGAGGTCGCCAGGGCCGTTCAGCGCCAGATGGCGCTCACCGGAGCACCATCGGTCGACCTCGACATGCGCGACGTGGACCCGGCGCTGTTTCCGAATGTGGTCAGCGCCCTGCGCCAGGCCGGGATCGACCCAGAGCACGAGCTCGTGCCGGTCGCTCCCGCCGCGCACTACATGATGGGCGGGATCGCCACCGACACCGACGCTCGCGCGACGCTGCCCGGCCTGTACGCCGTTGGCGAATGCTCGTGCACCGGCCTGCACGGCGCCAACCGCCTCGCGTCCAACTCGCTGACCGAATGCTTCGTATTCGGCGCCCGGGCCGCGCGCGCGGCACTGCACGAGCCCGCCCCCGACCCAGTCGCCGGCCAATCCCAAACGCAGCCACCGGTGCCGCCCGCCCTGACCCAGCAGAGCCGCGAGGCGCTATGGCGTGACGCCGGACTGGAACGCGACGGCGACGGGCTGCGGACGCTGGCCGTCGACCCGCACCCGCTCGTGCGACTGATCGCACAGGGCGCGCTCGCACGCGCCGAGAGCCGTGGGGCCCACCAGCGCCGCGACTTCCCGGAGCTGGACCACGGGCTCGACGGCGGCCACATCATCCTCAAAGCCGGTCGCGATCCGATGCTCCAGATTTGGGACTAGCGGCCTCCCGGAAGTGAACGTAAACGTTCACTTGAACGCCCCTCTGGTTGAACTCCGGCGTTCATAAGTCCCCGTTTAGTTAACACGCGCTTAATAAATGGTGCGCGTGGGACTTCACACACCCGGGGTAGCTACGCCTCGCGCAGACAGGATGCGCCCTTAGGCAGGGGAAGGAAAGGAGCATATGCATGTATAGGTTCAGCCGGGCTATTTACCGGGAGCTCGCTGAAGAAATCATCGAAGACCAGCACTGCCATGGCAGCTACACGAACCATGAGCGTGTGCTGCGGGCGTGCGAATCAGCGGTCGAGCGGCTGGCGACGGACCGTCACTACTTCGCCAAGCCGTCCCGAACACTGTTCACGGACATTCGCGCGTATTTCCCGATGACGTCGCAGCTGCGGGTCCTGCGCGTGATCGAGCGGTACCTGGCGTGCGCGGACGAGTTCCTGCGCCGCCTTCCGCAGAACGGCTTCGACGCCTACGGCAACCCGTTGCAGTGCCGCGCCAGCACTCGCAAGGGAACGCCGTGCCAGCGGATGCCGCTGCCGCACAACGGATACTGCCCGTCTCACCAGCACCTCGCCGAGACCGAAGAGATCGAAGTGCCGATCGCGGCCTAGATCTGGGGGCACTCCGACTTTTATTAGGGCCCCGCTCGCGCGGGGCCCTTTTTTGCGCTCGGGCCCGGGTAGGGTCGAGCCATGCTCCTGGGCGTCGATGTCGGCGGAACGTTCACCGACGCGGTGCTCGCGTTCGACGGCGGGTTGGTCACGGCGAAGTCACCGACTACTCCCGAAGATCAATCAGAGGGGGTGATCGCGGCGGTCCGCGCGGTGCTCGAAAAGGCCGGGCGCGATGCAGCCGACGTCGCCGAGTTCTCGCACGGCATGACCGTTGCCACCAACGCCTTGCTCGAGGGCCGCGGTGCGCGCACCGCGCTGATCGCGACGGAGGGCTTCACCGACCTGATCGCGCTCGGCCGCCAGACCCGCGCCGAGCTCTATCGCCTGTGCGCCGCGCACCCCGCGCCGCTGGTGCCAGACGACCTGCGATTCGCGGCGCCCGAGCGAATGGTCCCGGACGGGCCGCTGCGCGAACTGCGCGAACAAGACGCCGCCGTGCTCGCCGAGCGCGTCGCCGCCACCGAGCCCGAGGCGATCGCCGTGGTGCTGCTGCACTCCTACCGGCACCCGGAGCACGAACGCCTGCTGGGCGAGCTGCTGGCCAAGCAGCTGCCCACTGCCCACGTGTCGCTGTCGCACGAAGTGGTCGGCACCTTCCGCGAGTACGAGCGCGCCGCCACGACCGAGATCGACGCTGCGATGTCGCCGCTGCTCGCCGGCTACCTGCGCCGTCTCGTCGACAGCGCCCGCGAGGCGGAGCTTCCCGAGCCCGCGATCATGCAGTCAAACGGCGGCCTGATCGACCTCGAGGCGGCGGCCGGCCACGCCGCCTGGACCGTGCTCTCGGGCCCGGCCGGCGGCGCCGCCGGCGCGGCGTTCGTGGCGCGCGCAGCGGGGACCCCGGACGCGCTGTGCTTCGACATGGGCGGAACCTCGTGCGACGTCTGCGTGATCGAGGACGGCGCCGTGCAGGAACGCGGATCGGGCGAGATCGCCGGGCGGCCGCTGGCGCTGCCGATGCTCGCGATCCACACTGTCGGGGCGGGTGGTGGCTCGATCGCCTGGCGCGACGCCGGCGGCGCACTGCGCGTCGGCCCGCGCTCGGCGGGCGCCGACCCGGGACCCGCCTGCTACGGGCGCGGCGGCACCGAGCCCACGGTCACCGACGCGAACCTGGTGCTGGGGCTGCTCGCATCCGACGCGCCGCTGGCCGGCGGCGTAGAGCTCGACCTCGACGCCGCTCGCGACGCGGTGGGCAAGCTCGCCGACGAGCTCGGGCTCGACCTGCTCGATTGCGCAGAGGGAATCCGGCGGGTCGCGGGCGCCGAGATGATCCGGGCGCTGCGGGTCGTGACCGTGCAGCGCGGGATCGACCCGCGCCGGTTTGCGCTGCTGCCGTTCGGCGGCGCCGGGCCTCTGCACGCGACCCAGATAGCCGAGGAGCTGGGGATCGACACGATCGTGTGCCCGCGAGCCTCCGGAGTGCTTAGCGCGGTCGGGCTGGTCGTGTCTCCGCGCCGCCGCGATGTCCAGCAAAGCGTGCTGCTCACAGGCGAAGCGCTGACCGCTGACGCGGTGTCGCAAGCCGTCGCCGACCTCGGAGAGCGCGCGCGAAACGCGCTGGGCGAGGACGAGGCGCGGCTCGGCGCCACCTACGAGCTGCGCTACAAGGGACAGGCGTTCGAGCTGGCGATCTCGGCGTCGACCGAGCCCGAGCCAGAGCAGCTGCGCAAGGCGTTCGAGGCCCAGCACGAGGACCGCTACGGCTACAGCGACTCCGAGCAGACGCTAGAGCTCGTGACGATCCGCGTGACCGCGACGCTTCCCGGCGCCGACGTGACACTTGCCCCGAGCGGCGACGACGCCGCCGTCGACCGCGGCACCCGGGAGGCGACGATCGGCGGTGAGCAGGTCGAACTCGAAGTCCTCCGCGGTGCGCCGCCCCCTGGCACAGAGATCGAAGGCCCGGCCGCGATCGATCTGCCCGAGTCGACACTGATCGTCCCCGCGGAGTGGTCGGGCGAGGTCGACGACACGGGCACCATCCACCTGCAAAGGCAATGATCGATCCCGTCGAGCTTCAGGTCGTGTCCGGCGCGCTGCGCGCGATCTGCGAGGAGATGGGCGCGGTCCTGATCCGCTCCGCGCACTCGGCGAACATCAAGGAACGGCGCGACGCATCGACCGCGCTGTTCAACCCCGGGGGCGAGATGGTGATGCAGGCCGAGCACATCCCCGTCCACCTCGGCGCGATGCCGGCGGCGGTCGCCGCCGTGCTCGACGAGGATCACGCCGACGGCCGCGCGTGGATCCTCAACGACCCCTACCGAGGCGGCACCCACCTCCCCGACATCACCGTCATCACTCCGATCTTCGCGGGCGAGGAGCTGATCGCGTTCGCCGCAAACCGCGCCCATCACGCCGACGTCGGCGGCCCCACGCCGGGCTCGATGCCCGCCGACAGCCGCACGCTCGAGGACGAGGGCGTGGTGATCGAGCCCCAGGTGCTCGACGAGGATGCGATCGCGAGCCTCAGCGAGCAGATGCGCCAGCCCGAGCAGCGACGCGCCGACCTGCGCGCCCAGCTCGCGGCGGGCCGGGTCGCCGCGCGACGCCTGGCAGAGCTGCACGAGCGCGTCGGAGCAGAGCACTTAGCGGAGGCGTTCGAGGAGGTGCTCGACTACGCGGAGCGTCGGACGCGGGCATGTCTGCAAGAGCTCGACGACGGCACCCGCACCGCCCGCGACGTGCTCGAGGCCCGCGACGGCGACCTCGAGATCGTGCTCGAGGCAACGGTCGACGGCGACGAGCTGACGCTTGACTTCACCGGCACCGCCGACCAGTACGACGGCAACCTGAACTGCCCGATGGCGGTCACCCGCTCGGCCTGCTACTTCGCGATCCGGGTGCTGACCGATCCCGACATCCCGCCGAGCGCCGGCGCCTACCGGCCGGTGAACGTGGTCGCCCCCGACGGATGCCTGCTCAACGCGCGCTCCCCGGCGGCCGTCGTCGGCGGGAACGTCGAGACGTCGTCGCGGATCGCCGACGTGGTGCTGAAGGCGTTTGGGCGGGCATTGGGTCAGGGGACCATGAACAACGTCACGATCGGATCAGAGGATGTCGTCTACTACGAGACGATCGGCGGTGGTCAGTGCGCGTGTCCGGACGCCGACGGGCCGAGCGCGGTCCATGTGGCGATGAGCAACACCCTCAACACCCCCATTGAGGCGCTCGAGCTCGAGTTCCCGCTGCGCATGATCGAGTACTCGCTGCGCCGCGGCACGGGCGGCACCGGTCGCTTCCGGGGCGGCGACGGCGTGGTCCGCGAGCTCGAGGCCCTCGCCCCGCTGAGTTATTCGCTGATCACCGAGCGCCGGCGTCACGCGCCATCCGGCGCGGACGGCGGCGGCGACGGCGCCACCGGGCGCAACCTGCTCGACGGCGAGGAGCTGCCGGCAAAGGCGATCGGCAAGTTGCAAACAGGACAAAGGCTGCGCATCGAAACCCCCGGTGGCGGGGGTTATGGAAACCCGGATTTCGCGGAAAACCCTTGATTTTGCAGCAACATTTGAGGATTTCGAAAAGCTCGCGTACAATCGACGTTCCTGTTGCTGCGATTCCACTTCGGTGTGCGCGCGCAGGATTTTTGATTGCCCCGTAAATCTCTTCGTTCCCCCACCCATATATATGCCGATTGCTTTTAAAGAATGGGCCGTGACTGTGCGGGCCCTCGCCGAAGGCGAGCAGCTCGTGACCCTGCGCAAGGGAGGCATTCGCGAGCCCGAGAGGCACTTCAGCCTCGAGTACGACCGCTTCTTCCTGTACCCGACCTTCGACCATCAGCGCCCCGATCTGGTCCGAGAGTCGCACCAGCCCGAGTTGTCTCGCGCCTTGGAGGAAGGCGTGTGGACGGACGGCGAGCCACATCCGCACGCGCTGCATCGCCCCGGCGAGATTGCGCAGCCTGACCGGGTGCGCATCCGCGCCTGGGCAGAGGTAGCTGGCCATTTCACGATCACTGACCGGCGCGCGGTCGACGCGCTGTCGCCGTTCTACGTGTGGACGACCGACTACGCCGAGAAGCGCCTGGCGTGGAAGCGCCGCCACCCCCTCCACGTGATCTTGCTGCGGACGTATCGAATCCCGCGGCCGGTCACGGTCAAGGTGCGCGACGAGTACCACGGTTGTCGTTCGTGGCTCGAGCTCACGCGTGAGCTCCCGTTCGAGGGCACCCCGGTGCTCTCAGACGAGGAGTTCGAGCGCGCGTCCGAGGAGATCGCCTCGATCGCCTCCGACCGCCAGATGGTGATGGCCTAAACAACCGACGGGCGCTAGCCGACCAGCTCGGCTACCGCCCACACGATCGCCGCTCCGATTACGAGCGCGATCAGCAGCCCGACCAGCAGCCGTCCCGGCGTCACCACTGCCGGGCGGCTGGCGTCGGGCGAGATCAACTCGGCCTCGAGCAGCACCTGGCGCGCCGTGTCGACCCCCGACTCAGGCACCATGATGTCCCGAGGCCCCGCCGCGAGGAAGTCAGGGACGTCGAATCCGGCGCTGCGCCGCAGCAGGCTGGGCACACCCTCCTCGAGCAGCATCCCCTGGATGAACTCGGCCTCGGCCTGGTTGCGTGCGCCGGCGACGCGGACGAGCGAGCCCTCCGCGAGCTGGGGCTTGATCTTGCGCGCCCACGCGTGCCGATCGCTCACCGGGCCCAGACCCCCGGGCGGAGGCTCGATTGTCAGCGGCAGCTTGCAGTCCGGGCAGAACCGCTCCTGCTCGGCGAAAGCCGAGCCACACCCCGGACAGACCAGCGGGGTCGCGCTGGTCGGGTCCGTCATCACTGCACTTCCAGCTCTGCCTCCGTCACCTGTCCGTCGCGAATGTGGAACGCGCGGACCTCCGGCTCCTCACCGGCCAGGCCGACGATCACGTACAGCGCCTCCGGATAGAAGGCGAGGTTGATGTCGGTCTGCGACGGATACGGCTTGCTGCGGGTGTGGGAGTGGTAGATCGCGCCGAGGTCGTGACCCGCGTCGTCGATGTCCATCTGGATGCGGTACTGCTCGGCGCCGTCGATCTCGTAGCGCAGGGGGCTCGCCGCGGCGTTGACGGCGCGATACACCTTGTGCGCCACTCCATCGGTGGAGGCGACCATCCCGCAGCACTCGTTGGGCGCCTCGGCGCGAGCGTGCTCGACCATCTCGTCGTACAGGGCCCTTGAGAGCTTCATCGCGGCGAGGCTACCAACCCTAGGCGCTGCCCTCGACGAACGCGCCGGGGACGGCCTTGTTGATGTCGCCGGGGTGCAGCAAGCCCGCAAGGGCGGTGTAGTGCTGCGCCTCGGCACCGAGGATCGAGGCGCACGTGCGCGCCAGCTTGACGTCGGCGAACTTGGACATCGACACGTAGTAGGCGCCCTGCACCAGCGACTCGACCTGCTCGAGCACGCGCAGGCAGTCCGCTTCGGATTCCAGCGACGCGAGCTTGGCGGACCCGCGCAGCACGCTGAGCTCGGCGTCGGCCGCGGTCACGCTGGACGGCGGGTCCGGGGGCCCCTGGCCGAGCTCCTCGAGATCGGCGGACATCACGTCGACGTGCGTGTGCTCGTGGTCCAGCAGCTGACGGACCACGTGCTCGGTGCCCGCGGAGAGCTTGCCCGAGCTGAGCACCTGCTCGTAGGCGAACACCACCAGCAGCTCGACCGCCAGGATCGCGCGGATCAGCTCGGCGTCGGTCTGTGGTGCGTCGGCCTTGGCATCCCCGGCGCGCAGCGCCGACGCGCCGATCGTCCACAGCGCGGCCCCCGCAGCAGCGCCCGCCATCAGCTCACGTCTGGTCGGCTGCTGTCGAGAAGGCCCGGTCATGTGCTTGGAAGAAGTGTCTACTCGTGACCGGTTACGAGCGCCGTCGGTATCGGCCGACGGCCCAGCGAGAGCCGCAGCACGGCGATGTGCTGGGCATCGTTTGCGAGCACCGCGGCGAGCGCGGCGCGTGTCGATCCGAGCGACACCTTCGGGATCGCGTCCAGATACGCGTTGATCTGCGCGCGCTCGACCTTGTGAAGCAGCCTCAGGACGTCCTCTTCGGTGCTCGGATGACCGAAGTTGTACGTCTCCCGGCCTTTGTGGGGCTCTCCGCCGGCCTGGTTGACGAGGCCGGCCAGCTCGCCGGCATGGGAGAGCTCCTGGGTGAGAAACAGCTGGCCGTCCTTACGCCCGGCGGGCGACAGCAGCGGAATGCCGGCCGTGTAGGCGGCGATCCCCATGTGCTCGAGGTCGAGTAGATGGTTGAGCAGCGCCGCGTCGAGGCTGTTGGGAACCGGCCCGCTCGTGGTGGTCGTGCTTGCCTGGCTGCTCGAGCTATGCGACCCGCCGCACGCAGTCACCAGGAGCGCGGCGCCGCCGGCGAGTCCGACGCCGGCAGCCTTCAGCAGCCCCCTCCGTGACGCGGGATCGGCTTCCGCCGGTTCGCTTACCACCAGACGG
>DASYFZ010000134.1:0-9127 GCA_036000295.1 Solirubrobacteraceae bacterium | reverse complement strand
AAGATCGCCGGCAACTCGACGTCGACGCGGATCGTCGACGCGCCAACCGCGGCGGCCTCGCGGAACATCGCGCGCTTGGCGCCTAACGGGTGCGTCAGGTACAGCATCGAGTGCACGCCGATCGGCGACGACACGACCGCTTGGGCCGCTGGCGTGCCGAGCACGCCGGCAACGACGATCGCCAGCAGCGATACGCGAACGCAGCGTCGCCGCCGGGGGGGCACGCCCCGGACAACCACGATTTCTCCTCTCGTCGCCGGTCCCCCGGCGCGTGGATCTGACGACGACGCGCGACCCCGAGATCAGTCGTCGTCTGTGTGGTTGTCACTGTCGTGAGCGGGCATAACAGCCCGCTCACAACGGCGTTACATGCGATAACGGCCTAGTGCCGCGCTACGGCCAGCGGATGACGCCCGGCTCCATGCGGAAGCCGAATTCCGCGGCGAACGCATGCGACACGGTGTGCTCGGACGCCAGCCCCAGGTCGTCCGCCAGCGGGTGGCTGGCGAGCTGGTTGATCGACAGCTCGTAGGCCCCGCGAAGGCGCCGCCAGCGCAACGACGAGCCCGGCAAGACGCTGGAGCGCGCCTCCACCACCTGTTGCAGGGCGGCGAGCTCGCCGTGTTCGGCGTCGCGGATCTGCTTGAGGAAAACATGGCGCACGACCTGCCCCGAGAGCAGGTCGGCGAGCGCGGCACCGCGGGCTCGGGCGGCGCGCAGCGGGGCGCGGACCGCCTCGAGCGACCGGCGCGCCGGCTCGAGATCGACCGTCGGGTCGAGCTCGGAGATGAAGTGGGTGACCAGCGAAGCCAGGTCGTCGCCTTCGGCGTCCGCGTCTGGTCGGGTCTCGGCCGGGGCCCCCCGGTGGGCGGGTTGCCGGCGGATCGTCAGCAGGCGCTGGCGCTGCAGCTCTGAGCCAGGACCGTACTCGGCTGCGCCGTACACATCCAGCATCAGCGACTCGGGAGGATCCGGCGGACGTCCGTGCGCCTCGCCGCGAGGATCGCCGAGGCGGGGCATCCAGCCCTGCGTCTTGGCGAATCCGTACACCTCCCGCCCCGACGCAAACGCGATCGGATCATCCACCCACAGGTACGGCATGAAGATCGCCATGTGCTCGTCGACGTACCTGCCGCCCTCGTAGCGCTGGGCAATCGTCGGCACCCAGATCGCCGCCTCGGGTTCTGAAGCGCTGCCCCGCCCCGCGTGGTCGGGATGCAGCGACCGCAGCCCGGCGATCGTGCCGAAGCTGAGGATCACGGGCGCCAGGCGTGGCACGACGTAGCGAAGCGCGCCGCCGGTCGGCTCCTTGAGGACGCGGTCGCACAGCTGCTGAACTCGCGCCCGGTCGGTCGAGAGCAGAAAGCAATACAGACGTGCCCGCTCGCACAGCAGCGGCCCCGGCGCGGTGGCGAGCGCGCCGTAGTCCACATATCGCCTGTGCCCGCCGCCTCGCGCGGCAGCGAGGCCACGGCCGATCAGCGCCTCGGCCGCGCGTTCTCCGGAGACCACCGCCGCCTCGACGCAGCCGCCGTCGATCCCGTTGTGCGTCCAGTCGCCGGCGAGAACGACGTTGTCGAAACCGGACTGGTCCGGCTCCAGGCGTGCATCCACGCTGCCGGCCGGCGTCGTCACGTAACGGTCCGAGCCGCTCAGGTTCGCGCGGAAGTACTGCGCGTCCAGGCGGTCGCGGCCGACCCGGTCGTGGGGATCGAACAGCACGCTCCAGTCAAACGCTCCGTCGCGCACCGCTCCCGGCCAGATCGTCGCGGCGGACTGCTCCAGATATCGAAGCGCACCCTCCTTGACGGCCGCCTCCTCGGCGTCGTCGGGCAGCACCGCGCAGAAGTACGCCACCCCCAAGGGCCCGTCGCCGCCCGCATACCCCTCGGCCTCGAGCAGGTGGCTCATGTCGCAATAGGTGTCAAACGGCTCTACGTATGCGGTCGCCGGGGGATCGAGGCCGTCGGACCCGGCCGGATTGCGAAGCTCGTCGATCGGCTTGGTCAGCCACAGCTGCAGCGCCTTGGTCCGGACCGTCTCGCCGCGATCGAGCATCAGCTTGAACCGGTCGTTGGCCTCGGCCAGCTCGCCGCAAATCTCCTCCAGCCCACCGAGCGGGACCGCAAGCACCACCTCGTCGAAGTCTGTGCCGCGCACAAGCGTCTGACGTGTCGCCGGACCGCCGGTCAGCTGCGCGCGGTACGGATCGGCCGGCCAGCACCACCACTCGCCGATCCGCTCGATCGGGTCATAGCCGTCGGGGCCGGCGGCGGCAACGGCGTGCCGGGTCAACTCGATCGCGTCGACCACGGGCCGCCCGGGCATCAGCCGCAGGTTCGTGACCTCGGAGAAGAAGTGGAACCTCACTCCGCGCCGCTTGAGCGCGAGGTACAGCGGCGCGAACACGACGTCGCCCATCCCGGCTCGCATGCGCCACATGAACGAGCCCTCGTAGTTGATCATCATCAGCAGCGACTGCAGGCCCTTTCCGGCGGCGAGGCTAGGCCGGCGCTTATCGCCCTGGCGGTATGCGAACGTCAGGTCATACAGGCCGCGCAGCACCGGCGACTGCGCGAGCGTGGTCTCGCCGGCCCCGTGTCGGCCCAGCCACTCGCGGAGGTCCTCTTCGTCAAGCGCATCGAACCCCCGCCACAAGACGTCGTCGCGGACGATCCCCGCAAGCGCTGCCGCGACCAGCTCGAGCACGCCACGCCAGAGGCGCACGCGGTCCGACGCGGTCGGCCCCGCCACCTGTGCCTGCAGCTCGTGGACGTGCCCTTGCAGCTCGCCGATGAGCCGTGGCATCGCGTCGGTGACGACCGGCCGGCGCACCGCCTGCAGCAGCTGCGTTCGCCCCCGCGTGGTGAGCGTCGGGCCGTCTACGCCGAGCAGCACGGGCGAGTCCATCCCGTCCATCTCGGCGGCGATTGCCTCGAGCGCAGACGCCGCCCCATCGACGTCCCCGCCTGCCGAGGAGCCCGCCCCTCCACGCCGCGGCGTGGCGATCCCCAGCTCGGTGCGCAGGCCGGTTGCGAGCAGCCGCGTCGTGCGGGCCATCACGCGGCCCATCGCGAGCCGCTGCGGCTGAGTCGGGGGGCCGCGGTTGGCCCCGCCACGCCGGGGCAGACGGACGGACTGCCTTAGCCACGTGCCGTCGTCGCGCTGCTCGTACAGCGACACCTCGTCGCACTTCTGAAACGGCAACTCCCACCACTCGTCCCCGGACGCCAGACCCGACTCCTGGTAGGCGCCGCGCAACATCCTGAACGCATGCACGTAGAAGCCGAACCAGATGTGCAGGCCGTGCTCGTGGATCCGCCTCCCCGGTCCCCCGTTGCCCATCGAATCGGGCATTCGGCCGCTGGCGCCCTTGCCGCCCAAGGCCCAGCTGCGCTCGTACACGGTGACGTCAAAGCGCTCGCGAAGCGCGGGAGTGGCCGTCAGCGCCCAAGCCGCGGCCAGCCCGCCACAACCGCCGCCAAGGATCACGACCTTGGTCGGCCCTTCCCGATCGGACCGTCCGTCGCTCATCGTGCCGGCTCGGCCAGCCGCCCCAGCCGGTTGACGGCCCGCGCCTCCCAGATCGGCGCTCCGGCCCTCATCGCGATCCGCGCGGCCTGCTGCAGGTGGTGCTCGGCGCCGGCGGGGTCGCCGAGCACCAGCGCCAGCGAGCCGAGATACAGGCCGACCGGCCCCCACACGCCGAACGCCGGAAACGCGACCTGCTCGCCGAACGGGTCGAGCGCCCTGTAAAGAACCGCAGCCGCCGCTGGATCCTCAAGGCTCGCTGCGACGTGGGCGTAGATGCACGCGACGGTCAGCCACGCGATGTCGTGTGGCGTATCCGGGAAGCTCGATGCGATGGCCTGCTCGAGCAGCCGGCGCGCCTCCTCTCCTCGCCCGGCCTCAACCAGGGCCAGCGCCAACGTCGCGCGGAACCCAGGCACGCCCGGCGTCTGGCGTACGGCCTCCGCGAGCATCGGTGCGAGCTCTCCCACTGTGCCGCGCTCGAATGCGATCGATGCCTGCTGGGCCGCAAAGCAGGCCAGGGCGTCGGGCTCGCTGCGGCGGCCAATCTCGAGCGCCTCAGCGGATAGCTGGTCGGCGACGTCGAGGTCGCCGGCGATGATCGCCAGGTTCGCCTCGTCGGCGCGCCGCAGCCACAAGCTCGTCGGCTCGCGAAACCGTTCCGCGATGTCTCGCTCGCGTTCGCTCCAGGACCGGGCGGCGAGGATCTCCCCGGCCTCGATGCACGCGTACGTCCGCCAGTGGTAGGCGTAGAAGCGGACCAGGGGGTTGTTCAGGCGCTCGGCGGCAGCCACGGCCTCCGCGGCGTTGGCCTGGCGCTCCGGCAACGTCCCCGGCGCGAGCAAGGTGACGAACCGCAGGCTCAGAACGCTGCTGAGCGCGTGCACGTCGTCAAGCCGTCGCGCGATCGCCAGCGCTTCGTCGCTGAGGCGCACGCGCCGCTCCCATTCGTCGGAGTACATGAGCTCGGCCGCCTGAATCGCCAGCAGCCGCGCGCGAGCGGAGCTGTCCTCGTGGCCCACGATCGCCAGGGCGGAATCCAGCGTTGCCATCCGCCCTTGGTCGACGACGCCCGTCTCGCTCTGCATTCCGCGGCTGTTCGCCAGCGCGGCCCGCACGAGCTTGTCCGGGTCGCCGATGCCTCGTGCGATATGTGCGGCCTCGAGCAGCGTCACGCGGAACCTGAGGTCACCGGCCTGGCGCTCGGCCTCGCCGCGCTTGATCAGCAGCTCGCACCGATCGCTCTCGCGTTCGCCGGGGAAGCGAGAGAGCAGGTCGAGGGACGCCTCGTACCAGCTCCGCGCCTGGTCGGGAGCGAGCTTCTCGAGCGCATCGTCACCCGCCAGGATCGAGTGCGTGAATGCGGACTCGAGCTCGGCGTCGACCGCCTCGAGCCAGTGGCGTGCGACCTCGGCGATCGGAGCCGCACCCGACCCGGCCCGCGCCTCCATCGCGACAGCGACCTCCCGGTGCAGCCCGGTGCGGCGCCGGCGACCGAGCTCGCGGTACAGATAGCGCTGCATCAACGCATTGACAAAGCGAAAGCGCGCGGGCCCTCCCGGAACCTCGATCAGCACCCCGGACCGCACTGCCCGAGCGGCCGATTCGGCCGCCGCGGATAGCTGCGCGACCTGTGAGACAAGGTCGAGGTCGAATTCGTCGCCGACCACCGCACCGACATCCAGCAGGCCCCGCACAGCCTCGTCCATGCGACGCACACGCTGACCGAGGGTCTCGGTGATGCTTGCCGGCAGGTGCTCGGCCAGCTCCACCCCGTGGGGCAGGCCCAGCCGACCCTCGTTAAGCTCGAGCGCTCCGCTCTCGGACAGGCTGCGGACCAGCTCGATGATGAAGAACGGGTTGCCGTTGGTGCCGGTCTCGAGCGTCGCTGCGAGCTCATCGTCGACGCCGCCCTCTGGCGATTTGGGCATTCCGCGCAGCAGCTCGACCACGTCACCGCTGCCGAGGCCCGTGAGGTTCACGCGCAGCACGTTGGGTTCGCGATGGAGGTCGGCGAGCAGCTCCCGCAACGCGTGGCTGTCATCGAGCCCGTCGACGCGAGACGTCGAGAGGATCATCAGCGGCCACTCGCGAGGTGAGGTCAGGATGCGCCTGAGCAGCGTGAGCGTCGGCACGTCCGCCCAGTGCAGATCCTCGAGCACGAGCAATACCGGTCCCGCCTCGCACACCTCGGCCAGGAATCCCTCGATCGCACGGAACAGGACGTATCGCTCGGAGTCGCCGGACTGCTGCTCGGGCGCGGGCCGGCGACCCGCGCGGGCCGACAGCTCGGGTACCAGTCGTGCCACCGACTCGCCGTACTCGGCGATGTGCCGCTCGAGCAGCTCCGCCGAAGCGTGCGCGACGAGGTGCTCGAGGACCTCGACGAACGGCTGGTACGGAAGGCCGAGCCCGTCGTCGCAACGCCCGCCGAGCACGAGCACGCCGTCGTCATGCGCGCCGCGTGCCAGCTCACTGACGATTCGCGTCTTGCCGATCCCTGCCTCGCCGGTCACGAACGCCGCCTGCCTGCCGGAGCTCGCGGCGGCGGCGAGCGCGCTGCGCAGCGCCGCGAGCTCTCGCTCGCGTCCCGCGAATGCGGTCGGGCCATACGGACGCAGGCGGGTGGGCATCGGCGTGCGCGCGCGAGGTGAAGGGCCGCCGAGCGATGGTCTGGGCGTCCCCGGGGTGGGCGCATCGAGCGACGCCGCCTGTTCGAGGATCTCGACCTGAAGCGTCCTCAGCGCCGGTCCGGGCTCCAGGCCCAGCTCCTGGGCGAGCGCGGCGCGGACGCGCTGGTAGACGTACAACGCATCGGCCTGGCGGCCGCACCGATACAGCGCGAGCATCAGCTGCCCTGCGGTGTGCTCGCGCGTCGGCGCCTCGATCAGCAGCGACTCGAGCTCGCCGATCACCTCCGCATGTCGTCCCATTGCCAGCTGCGCGTCGACCCTGCATTCGAGCGCGCGAATGCGCAGCTCCTCCAGTCGCCGGATCTCAGGCTGGGCGAAGTCGTCGAACGCGACCTCAGCCAGCGGCGGCCCCCGCCACAGATCGAGCGCCTCCGTCAGCAGCCTCGTCGCCTGTTCGGGCGCGCTCGCCTCGAGCGCGCGCGCGCCGGCGTGGACCGCGGCGTGGAACGTGTCGGCGTCCAGCTCGCCCGGCGCGACTGTAAGCAGGTACCCCCCCTTGACGGTCTGCAGCCGTGCACCGCCATCCCCGTTGACGGGCTCGAGCGACTTGCGCAGTCGCGCGACCGCCATCTGCAGCCGGTTGTCCGCGTCTGTCCGGGCGGGCCCCCACAGCGCGTCTATCAGTGCGTCGCGCGACACCGCGCGGTTGGCGTGCAGCACCAGGAACGCGAACAGCGCGAGTTGCCGCGGACCCCCCAAGGCGAGGCGCTGCTCGCCATGCCAGACCTCCACGGGTCCGAGAATCCGAAGGCTCGTCATCACACTGCCCAGCGCTGGTGGCAACGCTAACAACACCGATGACCGGCGACAACGGGTGCGCCTGGCCGTGTACGCGCTCGGCGGGCACAATGGAGGTATGACCGATCGCCTCGTATACGTCTCCCGCCTGGTGCGGCTGCCGCTCGTCGGCGCCGACGGTGCCGAGATCGGCCATATGGCCGACGTCGTCCTGACGCCATCAGGCGGCGGCGCGCCCCCACAGGTCAACGGGTTCGTGGTGGCCGTCCAGCGCCGGCGGGTGTTCGTCGGCGTCGCGCGCGTCGCGGAGATCGAGGTCGACGGCGTGCGCCTCCGGCGCGGCGGCATCAACCTGCGCCAGTTTCAGCTGCGCCCCGGCGAGCAGCTGGTCGTCGGCGAGCTGTTTCAGAAGCGCCTACGTGGCCGCAAGGTCACCGACGCCAGCATCACGCCGTCGCCCGAGCCCTACAGCTGGGAGCTCGCGACGATCGCGCTTGGCGGCGGCGGGCTGCCGCCGCGCCGACGGCCGCCGGAGATCATCGACTGGAGCGAGGCGGGCGAGCTGTTTGCCAACGACCCTCCGGCCTCGCGCCAAGCGGCAGCGATCGGCCAGCTTCACCCGGTCGAGATGGCCGCCGCGATTCGCAAGCTGCCGCTGTCGCGGCGGCGGATCCTCGCCGCGGCGCTCGAGGACGACCGTCTCGCGGACCTGCTCGAGGAGCTGTCCGAGGATGAGCAGGTACGGATCGTGGAGGACCTCGACCTCGACAAGGCGGCGCGTGTGCTCGACGAAATGGAGGCCGACGACGCCGCGGACCTCCTGGGCGAGTTCTCGGCGGTGAGGCGCGCCGAGCTGCTCAGTGCGATGGATCCCGAGGAGGCAGCGCCTGTCCGCCGGCTGCTCAGCTACCAACCCGACACCGCCGGAGGCCTGATGACGCCCGAGCCGGTCGTGCTGGGACCACAGGCGACGGTCGCCGAGGCGCTGGCGCGGATGCGCGACCACGACGTGCCGGTGGCGCTGGCCACGCAGGTGTTCGTCTGCTTGCCGCCGACCGAGACGCCGACCGGGCGCTTCCTTGGAGTGGCCCACTTCCAGCGGCTGCTGCGCGAGGCGCCGTCCAAGACGCTGTCGCGATGCCTGGACGAGGAGCCCGAGACAGTCAGCGTCAACGCCTCGGACCGGCAGGTCGCCGAGCGGCTCGCGGCCTATGACGTGATGGCGGTCGCCGTCCTCGACGAGCAGGGGCGCCTGCTCGGCGCGGTGACGATCGACGACGTGCTCGATCGTCTGCTCGGCGCGGGCTGGAGAATCCGCCACGAAGAGGAGCAAGTGGGGTAAACAGTTAGAGATGGCACGCCCTGACGACCTCTCAAAGCCGCGGGGAACCCCAGGCGGGCCCCAGTACGACCCCGACGCGTTTGGGCGCTTTGCCGAGAAGATCGCCCGGTACCTGGGCACAGGGCGGTATCTGGCGATCCAGACGGTCCTGGTGGTCGTCTGGATCCTGGTCAACGTCGCGGCGGTCGCGCTGCGCTTCGACCCGTACCCGTTCATCCTCCTGAACCTGATGTTTTCCACGCAGGCCGCGTACGCCGCGCCGCTGATCCTGCTCGCCCAGAACCGCCAGACCGATCGCGACCGGGCCGAGACCGAGCGCGACCGCGAGGTCAACGCCCGTGCGCTGGCCGACGCGGACTACCTGGCGCGCGAGATCGCGGCGCTGCGGATCGCGATCGAGCACAAGGCCGACCGCGATGACATCTCCGATGCCGTGCGCGAGCTGACGCTCGTGGCCGAGCGCATCGGCGGCGCCTCGGATGACAACGGCGACGAGCCCCTGTCTGACCGCTCCGACGACCTGTCAGAGCCAAGCGGCTGAGGCCGTCACTCCGGCTCGGGTCGCTCCTCGCCCGGCCACGACCCCGTGGCACGCGCGAACGCCTGGCGCGAGCCGTGGTCGACGAGCCCTCTGATCAAGGCGAACAACGCGCCCTCGATCGCGAGCGCGGCAGCGAGCTTGGGCAGGCTTATTTGGCGATGCTCGGCCTTGGGGGCCTCTTCGTCGTCGATCACCCCCCAGATCAGCTGAAACGCCTTCTTGCCTATCAGTCCTGCCAGGAGCCCGCTGCCGAGGCTGATCGGCAGGAACATCAGCTTGCCC
>DASYFZ010000087.1:0-5664 GCA_036000295.1 Solirubrobacteraceae bacterium | reverse complement strand
CGACGGCGAGCTTGGTCAGGGTCGAAGTGTCGGCGGCGTCGGCGTATTCACCGGTGAACTTGCGCTGCGACGTGTGCGCGCGCGACTCCGAGGCCAGGAGGCCGTACATCCCGCGGTAGTCGCCGCGCGTCCAGTCGCGCGCGTACTCCGTCACCACGCGGCGCTCGGCCCGGCCCGGTGAGCTCGCGACGATCGCGCCCACCACGAACGCCGCGACGGCGATCACCGCCAAGGGCATGGCACGGGTCAGCAGACGCCGCCGGCGCCGTCGACCACCACGCAAAGGAGTTACTGCGATGCCCACCTCCGAAACTACGCCCGCCCAGCATTAAGCGTACTCACCCGGTGCCAACCGCGAGAAACACGGGCTCTCACGGCTACTCTGAGCCAGTGACTTCGATCGACTGGCTGATCGTCGTTTTCACCGCGCTCCTGGCCCTGTACGGATACATGCAGGGGTTCATAGTCGGCGCGCTGTCGCTTGCCGGATTTGCGTTCGGCGCATTTCTCGGCACGCGGCTCGCGCCACTGATCCTGCCGGGGGGCTCGCGCTCGCAGTACGCGCCACTGTTCGGCCTGCTCGGGGCGCTGCTGGCGGGCGGCGTGCTGGCCAGCGGCTTCGAAGGAATCGCGGTGCATGCGCGTGCCGCCCTCAGGCTGCCGGGACTGCGCGCCGTCGACGGGCTGCTCGGAGCGCTCCTGACCGCGTGCGTGGGGCTCGGGATCGCGTGGATCGTCGGCGCGATCGCCGTGCAGTCGACGAACTCGCAGAACCTCCGCACAGACATCCAGCGCTCGACGATCCTGCGAGGCCTTAACGAGCTGCTCCCACCCTCCGGCCCGATCCTGCATGCGCTGTCGCGCTTTGACCCGCTGCCGTCGGTCCGCGGGCCGGCGGCCGACGTGCCGGCGCCCACGCGCGGGATCCTGGCGGCGCCCGGAGTCCGCGCCGCGCGGCGAAGCGTGGTGCGGGTGGTGGGGACGGCTTGCGGCCTGGGCATCGAGGGGAGCGGCTGGGTCGCAGGCCCGGACCTCGTGGTGACCAACGCACACGTGGTGGCCGGCGAGACCGACACCGTGGTGCAGATCGACGGCGTCGCGCCGGGGCTGCCGGCGCGCGCGGTCGTGTTCGATCCGCACGACGACATCGCGGTGCTCCGCGTCGCGGGCCTCAACGAGCCGACGCTCAAGCTCGAAGCAAACCCCCGGTCGGGCACGTCCGCCGGGATCCTCGGCTATCCGCTCGACGGCCCGTTCAACGCGCAGGCAGGGCGGATCGGCCAGACCCAGGTCGTCAGTACGCAGGACGCCTACGGCCAAGGCCCCGTGCAGCGCAGCATCACATCGTTGCGCGGGCATGTGCGGCCAGGAAACTCCGGCGGCCCGATGGTCGACGCCGCCGGGCGTGTGGTGGTCACCGTGTTCGCTGCGATCACCGGCGGCACGGGATCCACCCGCGGTGGCTTTGCGGTCCCCAACGCGCTCGTCCGCACGCAGGTGGGAATCGCCCGGTCACGCAGCGAGGCGGTCAGCACGCAGGGCTGCGCGGGTTGACAGCCCGGCGCAAGCCCGGCCACAGAGCTCAGGAGAAGCTAGGAACCCGTCGATACAACCCCCGGGCGGGCGGTGGTCTGCACACCGCCCGCCCCAAGGTGTTGTTTGCCCCCGGGCGCCCGTGGGCGTCAATGCCCCCCGACGTCCTCGGCCATTTGAATCACCACGTCTCGCCCCAATGCCCCGAGGAGCTGAGGGTGGTGATGTGCGAGGTGCCGTTGAGCCGCTTCGAAGAGCTCCTGCTCGGAATCGCCCGCGAGGCGCGCCCCGCACTCGCAGTGGGCGATCCGACGGTGCCCTTTCGTGATCGTGGTCATGTGGCCTTTGTCATTGCGGCTGGCCGGCACCCCAAGCGCCCCGCCGAGGGGGTCGGATGGAGATGCCCCGGTTTCCACTGGCCGCAAGATCCTCCGCGCCCGTTGTAGATACGTTTCCAGAACGTTGCCATCGGAAGGACAGGTCAGTGAAGGCACGCGGATCCAGCTCTGCGGGCGGCTGTCTGTCGAGATCGAGGGCGTACAGGTGGCCGACGCGCTCCGTGGCCGGCAGGTGCCGTTGCTGCTGGCATACCTGGTCCTGAACCGCGATCGCTACGTCGGACGCGAGGAGCTGATCGGGGCGCTGTGGCCCTTCCAGGCGCCGCGCTCGCAAGACGCGGCGCTGCGGACACTGCTGTCGCGGCTGCGTTCGGTGCTGGGATCCTCCGCGCTCGCCGGGCGCGACGAGCTGGGCTTGGTGCTGCCCGAGCCCGTGTGGATCGACGTCGAGGCGGCGGTCGTCGAGGTGCAGCGGGCGCAGCAGACGCTCGAGCGCGGCGACGTCCGCAGCGCCTGGGCGCTCGCGCAGGTCCCGCTCAACATCGCCGGCCGCGGGCTGTTGCCCGGCTTGCAGGCACGCTGGCTCGAGCTCCGCCGGCGCGAGCTCGAGGACGTGCGGCTGCGTGCTCTGGAGGTGATTGGCCGGGCGGGGCTGAGCCTGGGAGGGACGCAGCTGGCGTCGGTCGAGCGGGCGGCCCGCCACCTGATCGACGCCGAGCCGTACCGCGAGTCCGGCTACGCGCTGCTGATGGAGGCGCTGGCGCTGCAGGGCAACGTCGCCGAGGGGCTGCTCGTGTTCGACCGCCTGCGGACGCTTTTGCGGGACGAGCTCGGGACGATGCCGTCGGCCGAGACGATCGTGCTGCACGAGCGCCTGCTGGGCCGTGGCGGCCGCCCGACGGCCGCCGGCGCCATCCCTGCTGACATCGAGGCGTCGGCCGTCGAGTTGCCGCCCGAGCTCGCGACGCGTGCCCGCGCGCCGCTCGTCGGGCGCGGACGCGAGATGTCCGAGCTCGAGCAGCTGTGGGCGATGGCCACGGGGGAGCAAGCGGGAGACTTGCCCGGTCGCATCGTGCTGATGGTCGGCGACCCGGGGATCGGCAAGACACGCCTGGCCGCGGAGCTCGCGCGCCGTGTCCATGCGCAGGGCGCATGCGTGATCGCCGGGCGCGCCCCGCAGGAGACGCTGGTCGCCTACCAGCTGTTCGTCGAGGCGCTGCGCCAGTACCTGCTCCACATTCCGATTACCGAGCTCCAGGCGACCACGCGCGACTATGGCTCCGAGCTGGCCCGGCTGATCCCCGAGCTGCGCCGGCGGGCGCCCGAGCTGCCGTTGCCACCGCCGGCCGAGCCGGAGACCGACCGCTACCGCCTATTCGAGGCCGTCGTCGGCGTTCTCAGCTCGATTTCGGCGCGCGCGCCGGTCCTGCTCGTGCTCGACGACCTGCAGTGGGCCGACCGGCCGACGCTGCTGCTGCTGCGCCACCTGGCGCGGGCGTCGGACCCCGCCCGGCTGCTGATTCTCGGCGCGTACCGGGCGACGGAGGCGACCGCCGAGAGCTTCGCCGATGCGCTGGCCGAGCTCAAGCGCGAGCGGCTGATCTCAGAGATCGCCGTCGGCGGGCTCAACGAGCTCGAGACGGGGGAGCTCGTGCGTGTCTGGACGGGCGAGCCGCCCTCGCACGCCTTCGCGCACGCCCTGCACTCAGAGACCGAGGGCAACCCGCTGTTCATCGAGGAGATCGTGCGCCATCTCGCCGAGGCCGGGGTCCGGGCCAGTGAGGCCGGCGCGCGCGAGCTCCAGCGCTTCGGGCTGCCGGAGAACGTCAAGCAGGTGATCGCGCGGCGGCTCGGTCGCCGCAGCGCGCAGGCGACAGAGTGGCTGCGCGTGGCGGCGGTGATCGGGCGCGACTTCGACGCGAGCCTCCACGAGCGGGTGGTCGCGCTCGGCGAGGACGAGTACCTGAACGCGCTCGACGAGGCGCTGTCGGCCGGTCTGGTCGTCGAGGCGGGCTCCGACGCGAGTTACTCGTTCTCGCATGCGCTGATTCGCGAGACGCTCTACGAGGGCATGTCCGCCGCACGCCGGGCGCGGATCCACCGGCGGGTGGGGGAGGCGCTCGAGGCTGGGCGCGGTGACGGCAGCCGGCGCCCGGATCGGCGAGGGAGCGATCGCAACCTCGTCGCGCTCGCGCACCACTTCACGCGCGCCGCCGGGGTCGAAGACGTCGAGAAGGCGATCACCTACGCCTGCCGCGCGGGGGACTGGGCGACAAAGATGCTGGCGCACGAGGAGGCCGGCGAGCAGTACACGCGTGCGCTGGAGGTGCTAGATCGCTTCCAGCCGGATGCGCTGCAGCGGCGCTGCGAGCTGCTGCTGCTGAGCGGCGAAGCGCGCGTGCGGTCCGGCGAGCGCGTGCTCGCGTTGCTGGCCTTCGCCGAGGCGGCCGAGCTGGCCGAGTCGATGGGCGACAACGTCAGCCTCGCCCGCGCGGCGATCGGCGCGTCGCGGCGGTACATACAGCAGCCAGGGGTCGTCGAAACGGAGGTCATCGAACTGCTCGAGCGGGCCCTGGCCGCAAACCAAGGAGAACATTCGGCGATCCGTGTGCGGCTGCTCGCGCGCCTCTGCGGCGCGCTCTACTACTCACCCGAGCGCGACCGGATGCAGGCGCTCACCGACGAGGCGATGGCGCTGGCGCAGGAGCTCGACGACCCGGAGGCTCGGGCGCACGCATGCGCGGCTCAGCGCCGGATGCTGTGGTCGCCCGCCGAGCTGCAGGCGCGCGTGGAGGCCGCGACCGAGATGCTGACCTGCGCCCGCAAAGCGGGGGACCTCGAGCTCGAGTTGCAAGCCCACGCGTGGCTGGCCGTCGACCTGCTGGAGTCGGGCGATCGGAACGCGGTCGATGCGCAGATGGACGCGTTCATGGCCGGCGCCGAGCGCCTGCGCCAGCCGCTGTTCACCTGGCACGCGACGATCTGGCAGGCGATGTGTGCCCTGCTGGCGGGGGACCTGGGGCACGCCGACGACCTGTGCGCTGATGCGCTGGCGATCGGCGCGGGATCGATCACCGCTCGCGACTACCACGCCGTCCAGATCGTCGCGATTCGCCGCGAGGACGGCCGTATGGCCGAGCTCGATGCCGGCATGCGCCAACTCGCCGATAGCAACGCCGCGCGGCCGGTGTGGCGCGCTGCACTCGCGATGCTCGAGTGGGAGAGCGGCCGGGCGCAGGAGGCCCAGACCCACATCGAGGCGCTGGCGGACGGCGGGTTTACGGATATCCCGCTCGACGGCGACTGGTTGACGACGATGGCGCTCGCCGCCGATGTCTGTGCTGGGCTGGGAGACGTGCAGACGGCGGCGATCATCCACGAGCAGCTGCTCCCGTACGCCCAGGCCAACGTCGTGGTCGGCCTGGGCGCCGTGTGCCTGGGGTCGGTGGCCACGTTCGCGGGCAGGCTTGCCGCGGCGATCGGTCGCAAAGGCGAGGCGGCCGAGCTGTTCGAGCGGGGCCTGGCGGCTAACACCGCACTGCGCGCACCGTTGTGCGTGGCGCGCACCGAGCTCGAGTATGCGCGCGCCGTGGGACCGGGGCGCCGCGGTCAGGAGCTCGTCGGCGCCGCCGAGCGTACAGCGGCGCAGCTCGGCGTCGACAAGCTCGCGCGTGACGCCGAGCAATTGCGCAGTGTTTGGGCCAGTGGCAAGGATCGGTTGCCACGGACGCTACGCTCCCCGAGTTCATGAGCAAGACACTCGTCATTGCCGAGAAGCCGTCCGTTGGGCGCG
>DASYFZ010000080.1:0-6198 GCA_036000295.1 Solirubrobacteraceae bacterium | reverse complement strand
CCGCCTACGCGAGTTCGCCCACGGCCTGCTCGACGGCCGCGACCAGCTTCCCGGACGACACCAGCTCGCAGGCCGCCTCCAGATCCGGCGATACGAACCGATCCGGGCCCGGCCCGCCGACGACCTTCCGCAACGCCCCGAGCGCAGCGGCCGTCCCCGGGCCTGGGTGCAACGGCGCGCGCAGATCCAGCCCCCGGCCGGCGCACACGAGCTCGACCGCCAACACACGCGCAAGCCCCGTCACCGCCGACCGCAGCTTGCGCGCCGCACCCCAACCCATCGACACGTGGTCCTCCTGCATCGCGCTCGTCGGCAGCGAGTCGACGCTGGCCGGCGCCGCCAGCCGCCGGCCCTCGGCGACGATCGCAGCCTGCGCGTAGTGCGCGAGCATCAGCCCTGAGTCAAGGCCCGGGTCCTCCGCCAGAAACGGCGGGAGCCCATGCGAGCGGGTTGTGTCGAGCAGCCGGTCGGTGCGCCGCTCGGCGATCGCGCCGACATCGGCGGCCGCGATCGCCAGGAAGTCGCATGCGTACCCGACCGGCGCGCCGTGGAAGTTGCCGCACGACTCGACGCGGCCGTCGGGCAACACCATCGGGTTGTCGATCGCCGAGCGCAACTCGGCGCCCGCCACGCGCCGGGCATGCTCGAGCGTGTCGCGTGCCGCGCCCGCCACCTGGGGCGCGCAGCGCAGCGAGTAGGCGTCCTGAACGCGCGGGTCCCCCACGCGGTGACTGGCGACGATCTCGGAATCGGCCAGCAGCCCCCGCAGGTTTGCGGCGCTCGCTGCCTGGCCGGGCTGTGGGCGAAGCGCGACGAGATCCTCGGCGAACGCGCGGTCGGTCCCCAGCAGCGCCTCCACCGACATCGCGGCGCTGATGTCAGCGACCTTCAGCAGCCGGGCCATGTCCGCGATTCCCAGCACGAGCATCCCGAGCATCCCGTCGGTGCCGTTGATCAGCGCCAGGCCCTCCTTGGCGCCCAGCTGCACGGGCTCGATACCGGCCTCGGCCATTGCCTCCCCAGCAGGCCGCACGGCGCCGTGTGCGTCGCGCACCGAACCCTCGCCGATCAGCGCCATCGCGCAGTGCGCGAGCGGCGCAAGGTCGCCGCTGGCTCCGAGCGAGCCGTGCTCGGGGACCACCGGGGTCAGCCCCGCATTCAACAGCGCGACGATCGCCTCGGCCACCTCAGGCCGCGCGCCCGAGCAGCCCATCGCGAGCGTGCGCGCTCGCAGCAGCATCATTGCGCGCACCACCTCGCGCTCGATCGGCGGACCGATCCCGGCGGCGTGCGACCGGATCAGCGCGAGCTGCAGCTCGCGACGCGCGCCGGCGGGAATGCGCACCATCGCCAGCGAGCCGAATCCGGTCGTGATCCCGTACGCGGGCTCATCGGACTCGGCGAGCGCCTCGACAACGGCGGCAGAACGATCCATTGCCACGCGCGCACGATCGCCGATCGCGACTTGGGCGTCGCCGCGCGCGACCGCGATCACGTCAGCGGGCGCCAGCCCGTCGGGAGTCAGCTCAACGACAGCCATCGCGGCGCCACCCTAGTCCATCAGCCGCGCGCCGGGCCCGGGCCTCACCTCGCGCGCCTCGTCCGGCACGCGCGCGCCGGGCGGCATCAGCCCCAGCACGTGCCCCCCGAAGCCGCCGCCGATAATCCGCGCCCCCTGCGCCCCCGCCGCACGCAGCTTCTCGACGGCGCGCTCGACCGCGGGAGTCGACACCTCATAGCAATCGCGCAGGCTGGCGTGCGAGGCGTCCAGCAACCGTCCGAGCTCGTCCATGTCCCGGTGCTCGAGCGCTGCTACGGCCGCGTCGACCCGCTGGTTCTCGGTGATGATGTGCTTGGCGCGGCGGTCAAGCGGCGACGGCAGCGTCGCGGCCGCTTCGAGCGTCGCCTCGCGCAGGCTCGGAACGCCCAGCTTCTCGCTCGCGATCGCGCATTCGCGCCGGCGCTCGTTGTAACCCGAGGCGGCGTTCGAATGCCGATCTCCGGAGTGCAGCGTGACCAGCTTGAAGTCGCCGAGCTCGAGCGGCACCTGCGCGATCTCCAGCGAGCGGAAGTCGATCCGCAGAGCATGGTCGTCCTCGCCGAGTAGCGACGCGAGCTGATCGAGCAGACCCGTCTGTGCGCCCACCCAGTCGTTCTCGATTCTCGAGCACAGCTTGGCCAGCTCGACCCTGTCGGGCTCGGGGACGCCGGATAAAGCGATCAGCGCGAGCGTCAGCGCCACCTCGAGCGCCGCCGACGACGATAGCCCGCCACCGCGGGGCACGTCGCCGGAGATCTCGACCCGAGCGGCGCGCACAGGGATGGCGGCATCCTGCAGCTCAGCGACCGCCCCCCGGACGAACGCGCGCCAGCCTCGAGCGTTCACGGGCCGGGCGAGCTCGAACGAGTCGTGTTTGCGAAGGTCGGTGGCGACCGCCTGCACCCGGTCTCCGTTGATCGCCTCGGCACGCACAGTCACCCCCTCGCTGATTGCGAACGGAAGCGCGAGCCCGTCGTTGTAATCGGTGTGCTCACCGATCAGGTTGACTCGACCGGGCGCGAACGCGGTGATCGGTTCAGGCATCGCTGTAGTGTGCTCGCATGCTCATCAGATGGGGCATCATCTCGACCGCGCGGATCAACCGTAAGTTCCTCGCCGGCGCTCGGCAGTCATCGGCGCTCGAAGTCGTCGCTGTCGCCGGCCGGGAGCGCGAGAGCGCAGAGCGCTACGCCGCCGACAACGGCATCGAGCGCGCGTACGGCGGATACGACGCACTGCTGGCCGACCCGGAGATCGACGCCGTGTACATCTCGCTCCCCAACTCGATGCATGTCGAGTGGACCGTCAAGGCGCTCGAGGCCGGCAAGCACGTGCTGTGCGAGAAGCCGATGGGGCGCCGTGCGGCCGACGTGGAGCGGGCGTTCGATGTCGCCGACCGCGAGGGGCGGCTGCTGATGGAGGCCTTCATGTACCGCCACAACCCCCAGACTCGACGACTCGTCGAGCTTCTCCAGGGGGGCGCGGTCGGACGCGTGAGGCTGATCCGCTCGGCGTTCAGCTTCGCCGCGGACGACCCCGCAAACGTCCGGCTGTCGCAGGCGCTGGGAGGCGGAGCGCTGATGGACGTCGGGTCCTATTGCGTGAGCGGGTCGCGGCTGATCGCGGGGGAACCGCACCGCGTAGCTGCCGAACAGGTGACCGGCGGCGACGGCGTGGACATCGTGTTCGCCGCGACGATGCGGTTCGCCGACGACGTGCTTGCGCACTTCGACGCCGGGCTGGCGCTCGACACCCGCGATGCGCTCGAGGTCGTCGGGGACGAGGGCACGCTGTTCCTGGACGACCCGTGGCACTGCCTCGAGCCCGTGATCCAGCTGTACCGCGACGGCGTGCGCGAGCTGATTGAGGTCGAGGTGGTCAGCTCGTACCTGCTCGAGGCCGAGAACATGTCGGCGGCGATCCGCGGCGAGGCCCCGTTACTCCTCGGCCGCGCGGACGCGGTCGGCCAGGCCCGCGCGATCGAGGCGCTCTACGAGGCCGCCGACACGGGCCAGACCGTCACGCTGGATTAGATCCCCTCGGGCGGGCCGATCGTGGCCGCCTCAGGTCCGAAGCTCTCGATGTAGTGCTCGTGAACGTCGCTCCAGCCGTTCATCTCGTCGCGCGCGTCCGCGTCGCCGCCCAGTGACCGCTCCAGCGCGTCCAGGCAGGTGTGCCAGCCGGCGCCGTCGCGCGCAGCCTTGCCGCGCTCCTCGAGCGTGTCGAGCAGCGTCAGTTCGGTGCCCTCCTCGATCGGACGGAGCTCCAGGCGGACGGTGTCGGGCCCCCAGCGGATCTCCATCGCCGACTGCGGCTCGAACTCGACCATCTCCCCGTCAAACGGCGGGAACTGGCCGCCCGGGAACGAGAACTTCAGCGGCGCGCCCGCCTTGCGGTCCCCCTCGATCGTCGTCGGGAACCAGTTCGCGAGGTGCTCGGGCTCGGTGATAGCTCGCCACACCTTTTCGGGCGGGTGCGCCAGCGCCCGGGTGAAGCGCAGCTGCCAGCGTCCGTCGTTGAGCTGCTCGAGATCTCCGTACATCCTGGGCTCCTTTCAGCCGTCGGTCATCGTGTCGAGGTGGCGCTCGAGGTCGTCGAGGCGCGCGGCCCACATCGCCCGGTAGGGCGCGAGCCATTCGTCGACCGCGCGAAGCGGCTCGGGCCTGACGCTGTACAGGCGCCGCTGCGCGTCGCCTCGCACCTGCACGAGGCCGGCTTCGCGCAGGACCCGCAGGTGCTTTGAGACCGCGGGCTGGCTCAGCTGAAGCTGGGAGACGAGCCCGCCCACGGGCTGCTCGGAGTCCCGAAGCAGGTCGAGGATGCGCCGGCGGTTGGGCTCGGCGAGGACGTCGAATGGCGTCATCGACGGACAGTATGCCTTATTAGGCATATAGCTGTCAAGTCATATACAGCTCTACTACGCTCGGGGTATGACCAGGAGCATGGACATCGGCGCGCAGCGGGTGGAGATCCGGCCGATCGAACCCGACGACAGGGACGCGCTGGCGAGGGGCTTTGACCGACTCAGCGAAGAGTCGCGCTACCGTCGCTTCCTGTCGCCTCGCGGCCCCCTTTCCCAGGCCGAGCTGAGCTACCTCACCGAAGTCGACCATCGCGATCACGAGGCCCTGGTGGCGGTGGACCCCGAGACCGACGAGGGCGTGGGCGTGGCGCGCTTCATCCGCTCCGCGGAGGATCCGGCCGTCGCCGAACTGGCGGTCGCAGTCGCCGATGATTGGCAGGGACAGGGAGTCGGCAGCCAGCTCGCCGCGGAGCTGGCGAAGCGTGCGCGCGAGGAGGGCGTCACGTGCTTCACGGCACTGGCGCTCGCCGAGAACGACGCGATCCTCGGCGTCCTGCAAGACCTCGGCGAGGTCCGTACCAGCCGCGCCCAGCTCGGGACCGTCGAGCTGGCAGTCGATCTGCCCGACGACGGGATCAGCCGCCTGCGGCGGCTGCTGCGAGCCGTCGCGCGTGGCGACGTCACGGTCCTGCTACGGCGCACCGGCAGACTGCTCGCCTCCCGGGCCGAGCAGGACTAGAGCATCGCGTCGACCTCGAGCGGCTCCTGCCCCGCGCGGCGCAGGCCCGCTTCGAGTGCCTCGATCACGGCCTCGACAACGGCCACGCGCGCGTATGGCTTGCTTTCGGCGGCGATGACCTGCCACGGCGCGTGCTTGTGGTCGGTGCGCTTGAGCATGTCGGCCACCGCCTTCTCGTACTCGCCGCGGCGGGCGATGTTGCGCCAATCCTCGTCGGTCAGCTTCCAGCTCTTAAGCGGGTCGACACGGCGCGCCTCGAAGCGCTCGCGCTGCGCCTTCTCGGAGATGTGCATCCAGAACTTCACGAGCACCATGCCTTCCTTTGCGAGGCTGCGCTCGAACGCGACGATCTCGTCGTAGGCGCGCCGCCACTCGGTCTTGCTCGCGAATCCCTCGACACGCTCGACCAGCACGCGCCCGTACCAGGACCGATCGAGCACCGCCATGCCTCCCCACCCCGGCAGCTCCGGCCAGAACCGCCATAGGAAGTGATGGCGCTTCTCCCGCGGGGTCGGCGCGGCGAACTGCGCGACGTTGACGTGCCGCGGGTCCAGTGGCGACGTCAGCCTGCGGATTGCTCCGCCCTTGCCCGAGGCGTCCCACCCCTCGAACAGCACGCACAGCGGCGGTCCCAACCGGCCATCCCCGATTTGCCCGCCCGCCTGCAGCCGCAATGCGAGCAACCTGCGCTGGGCGGACTGGAGCCGCTTCAGGCCGGCGGATTTCGCGAGCTTGGCGGACAGGTCGACGTCATCGAGCGAAGCCACGGTCAATAGTCTGACAGTCTCGGTTAGGGCCTTGTGTGTGGATAGTTAAACGCGTCGCCGCAGGCCCGAATGAGCCCGCTGCGCCCATATTGTTCGGCCCACGTTCAGGTCCGACGCCCAGAACCGGCACCGCCAAGGCCGACGCGGTCGCCGCCCGGTCATCGCAGGTGTCGTCGCGGTCATCGCCGCGGTTCTCGCGATCAACCTATTCACCTCGTTCCCGGGTCGCGACGACGACACCCGGGCCGCCATCCGCAGCGAGCGCTTGGTCCACAGATCGGCGTCGGCTCGAGCAGGTCGGCCAGTGGCGACCTCGGTCGTGGTTGCCCTTGCCACCGGCGAACGGCCG
>DASYFZ010000079.1:0-10509 GCA_036000295.1 Solirubrobacteraceae bacterium | reverse complement strand
GGCCCGCCCCGGCATCGTGATCGGCAAGTCGGGCTCCGAGGTCGACCAGCTGCGCCGCGACCTGCACCGGATCACCGGCAAGCAGGTCAAGGTCAACATTCTTGAGATCAAGCGCCCCGAGCTCGACGCCAGGCTGGTCGCCCAGTCGATCGCCGAGCAGCTCCAGAACCGGGTTGCGTTCCGCCGAGCGATGAAGCGCGCGCTGACCAGTGCGATCCGCTCGGGCGCGAAGGGCGTCAAGGTGCAGTGCTCGGGCCGGTTGGGCGGCGCCGAGATGGCACGCACCGAGGGCTACTCCGACGGACGCGTGCCGCTGCACACGCTGCGCGCCGACATCGACTACGGCTTCTATGAGGCGCGAACAACTTTCGGCCGCATCGGCGTCAAGTGCTGGATCAACAAGGGCGAGATCATGCCCGAGGGCTACACCGGCGCCGATCTGACGATCATGGACGAGCCCGCGCCGCAGGCTCCCGAGCGCGGTGGCCGCGATGGCCGAGGCCGTGACGGCCGCGGTCGTGGCGGTGGCGGTGGCGCTGGTGGCCGCGGCGGTGGTCCGGGCGGCGGACGTGGACCCGGTGGTCGCGGTGGCGGCCCCGGCGGACGTGGACCTGGCGGACCCGGAGGCCCGGGCGGTGAGCGCGGCGGTCGCGGTCGCGGCGGCGGCGGTGGTGGTGGCCGCGGCGGCGGTCCCGGCGGTGGTCGTGGACCCGGCGGTCCCGGCGGTGGTCGTGGACCCGGCGGTCCCGGAGGTAGTCGCGGACCCGGCGGTCCGGGCGGCGGTCGTGGGCCGGGCGGTCCCGGCGGCGGACGTGGGCCGGGCGGTCGCGGCGGTGGCGGCGGCGGTCGCGGCGGCGGCGGTGGTGGCGGCGGTCGTGGACCGAGGCCATCGGGCGGCGGCGGCGGTAGTGCCGGCGGAAGCGGACAGGGCAACAGCTGATGCTGTCCCCTAAGCGCGTCAAGCACCGCAAGGTCCATCGAGGACGGCGTCGCGGCCTGTCACGCGGGCAAACCCGCGTCCAGTTCGGCGAGTACGGCCTCAAGGCACTGGACTCCGGCTGGATCACCAACCGCCAGATCGAGGCAGCACGTATCGCGATGACCCGAAAGATCAAGCGAGGCGGGAAGGTCTGGATCAACATCTTCCCGGACAAGTCGTTCACCCAGAAGCCCGCCGAGACCCGCATGGGTTCCGGTAAGGGATCGCCCGAGGGTTGGGTCGCTGTGGTCAAGCCCGGGCGCGTCATGTTCGAGCTGGCCGGCGTGCCCGAGCCACTCGCGCGTGAGGCGATGCGGCTGGCCGGACACAAGTTGCCCGTCCGCACCAAGTTCGTGTTGCGAGAGGACGCATAGCCGTGAAGCCAGTCGAGTTGCGCGACATGAATGACAACGAGCTGCGCGAGCACTTGCAGACCGCGCGCCGCGAGCTGTTCGGGCTGCGCTTTCAGCACGCCACGGGCGAGCTGGACAACACGGCCGGGCTGAAGAAGGCAAAGCGTGATATCGCCAGAGCGTTGACGATCGTGCGCGAGCGCGAAATCGACGCAGAGACCGAGCAGAGCTAGGAAATGGCTGAAGAAGAGACCCCCGACAACATTGAAGAGACCCCGGCCGAGCAGCCCGAGGAGGCCGCGACTGAGGCGGCCCCGGAGCCTCAGGCCGCTGAAGCGCCCGTAGCCGAAGCTGCCGCGGAGCCTGCGGCCGCCGACGAGCCTGCGCCCGCCGAGCCTGCCGAGGTCGTCGCTCCCAAGGAGCGCCGACGTCGGGCCCGTTCGGCGAAGGCCGCAAAGACCCCGGCACGCGCAGCGCGCACCCCGGAGGAGCGCCACGCCGAGCGCGTGGAGGAGCGTCGCGGCAAGGCCGCGGCGCGCAGGTCACGACGTCTCAGCGAACGCGCCAAGCACGCGGCTAGCAGCACGCCTGCCCAGACGACTCCTCCGCGCGAGCACGGTCCCGGCAAGCAGAAGACGCGCCAGGGCGTGGTCGTCTCCGACCGCGCGGACAAGACCATCACGGTCCGTATCGACGTGACCCGGCGCCACCGCGAGTACAAGAAGATCGTCCGGACATCGAGCACCCTGCACGCGCACGACGAGCGCAATGACGCCCACATCGGCGACACAGTGATCGTCCGCGAGAGCAGGCCGCTGTCGCGCAGCAAGCGCTGGCGGCTGATCGAAGTCGTAGAGCGCGCGAAGTGATCGCAACGGGAGCCTGCGCGTGATCCAGAACGAAACCCGACTCCGTGTCGCCGACAACACCGGTGCCCGCGAGATCCTCGTGATCCGTGTCAAGGGCGGCCACCGTCGCCGCTACGCCGGCGTCGGCGACGTGATCACCGCAACCGTCAAGCAGGCCAGCCCTCAGGGGTCGGTCCGCAAGGGCGAAGTCGTAACCGCCGTGGTGGTACGCACCAAGAAGTCCTACGGCCGCGAGGACGGGACCTACATCGCCTTCGACGAGAACGCGGCGGTGCTGATCGACGCTCAGAACAACCCGCGTGGCACCCGCATCTTCGGGCCCGTCGCGCGCGAGCTGCGCGAGCGCAACTTCATGAAGATCGTTTCCCTCGCGCCGGAGGTCCTCTGACCATGTCGAAGCGAATCAGGGTCGACGACGAGGTGATCGTGGTTGGCGGCAAGGATCGAGGCAAGCGCGGCAAGGTGCTGCGCGTTGAGCCGAAGAAGGACCGGCTGTACGTCGAGGGGCTGAACATCGTCAAGCGCCATCAGCGACCGCGCCAAGTGGCGGGCGCCCAGCGGGCGGAGCAGGTGGGCGGCGTGATCGAGAAGGAAGGCCCGATCCACATCTCCAACGTGATGTTGCTGGATCCCAAGGACGGAAAGCCGACGCGGATCGGCACCGATGTCGAAGACGGCAAGCGCTACCGGGTGGCGCGCCGTAGTGGAACCAAACTGGACTAGACGGCGATGGCACAAGCAAGACTCAAGACCAGATACATCGAGGAGATCCGGCCGGCGCTGATGGAGCAGTTCGGCTACTCGACGCCGATGCAGGCGCCGCGGATCACCAAGGTCACCGTGAACATGGGCGTCGGCGACGCCAAGCAGGACTCCAAGGTGCTCGAGGCAGCCACCGACCAGCTCGCGACGATCACCGGCCAGAAGCCCAACATTCGCCGTGCGCGCAAGTCGATCGCGCAGTTCAAGGTTCGCGAGGGAATGCCGGTCGGCGTTGCCGTGACGCTGCGTCACGAGCGCTCGTACGAGTTCCTCGACCGCCTGATGTCGGTTGCGATCCCGCGGATCCGCGACTTCCGCGGTCTGAACCCGCGCGCGTTTGACGGTCGCGGCAACTATTCGCTCGGTGTCCGCGAGCAGATCATCTTCCCCGAGGTCGACTACGACGAGATCGATCAGGTCCGCGGCCTCGACATCACGATTACGACGACGGCGTCCAGCGACGAGGAAGCGTTCGCGCTGCTCGTGGCGCTCGGGATGCCGTTCGCACGCGAGGGCCGCCCCCAGGCGGCAGCAACGACGTAGAGGAGCCAATGGCCAAGCTTTCACAGCGCGTCCGCCAGCAGCGGACACCCAAGTACAAGACCCGCGGCTACACCCGCTGTCGCCGTTGCGGTCGCGCCCGTGCCGTGTACCGCAAGTTCGGCATCTGCCGGATCTGCCTGCGCGAGCTGGCGCACAACGGATACATCCCCGGCATGACGAAGTCGAGCTGGTAGCCATGTCCATGACGGATCCAGTTGCCGACTTCCTGACCCGCCTGCGAAACGCCGCCAAGGCGCAGCATCACGACGTCACGATCCCGTCCTCGAAGCTCAAGCGCGAGCTCGCGCGGATCCTCAAGGAGGAGGGCTACATCGAGGGATTCGAGCTCGTGCCCCCGGGCGAGGGGCGGCCGAACGAGGCGATCACGGTGACGCTGAAGTACACCGACCAGCGCAAGCCGGTGATCACCGGCATGAAGCGCGTGTCGCGTCCCGGCCAGCGCACGTATGTCGACCACGATCACATCCCCCGGATCCAGGGCGGAATGGGCACCGCGATCATCTCGACGTCCTCCGGCGTGATGACCGGCCACAACGCCCGGCTCAAGGGCGTCGGCGGCGAAGTGGTAGCGACGGTCTGGTAGACCCTGAAACGCAATGTCTCGTATCGGCAAGCAACCAATCCCCGTACCAGCAGGCGTGACCGTCGCGATCGAACCCGAGCGCGTGACCGTCAACGGCCCCAAGGGCGAGCTCACCGAGCGGATTCCCCGCGATATCACGGTGGCGCAGACTCAGCGCGAGGACGGCGACGGCGGCGATCAGCTCGTCGTGACGCGCCCGAGCGACCGCGGCGAGCACCGCGCGCTGCACGGGCTGACCCGCACGCTGGTCGCCAACATGGTCGTGGGCGTCACCGACGGCTTCGAGAAGCGCCTGGAGATCCAGGGCGTCGGCTATCGCGCCGCGCTGCGCGGCCGCGACCTCGAGCTTGCGCTGGGCTATTCGCACCCGGTGTCGATCAAGGCGCCGGACGGGATCGAGTTTGAGGTCCCGCTTCCCACCCGAATCGTGGTCAGAGGCGCTTCCAAGCAGCAGGTCGGCGAGATTGCCGCGATCATCCGCAAGCAGCGCAAGCCCGAGCCCTACAAGGGCAAGGGGATCCGTTACGAGGGCGAGTACGTCGCCCGGAAGGTTGGTAAGCGCGCATGACCGTCAAGACAGCTCCCGCGAGGCGGCTCAAGCGCCGGCGTCGCGTGCGCTCCAAGGTGCGCGGCAGCGCCGAACGTCCGCGGATCTCTGTATTTCGCTCCAACCGCGGCATTTCTGCACAGCTGATCGACGACGACAGCGGGCGCACGATCGCGGCCGTCAACTGGACCGAGGAGGCGCTACGCGGCCTCGGCCCGATGGAACAGTCCAAGCGGATCGGTGCCGAGCTGGCGCAGCGCGCCAAGGCGGCGGGTGTCGAGACCGCGGTGTTCGATCGCGGCGGCTATCAGTACCACGGGCGCGTACAGGCGCTCGCCGAAGGAGCCCGCGAGGGCGGGCTGCAATTTTGATGGGCTACCCTGGATTTGCTCATGGCACGTGATCGCTCAGTCAGCTCGGCCGGCCTTGACCTGCAGGAGCGCGTGGTTGAGATCAACCGCGTCGCCAAGGTCGTCAAGGGTGGCCGCCGCTTCTCGTTCACCGCTCTGGTCGTCGTCGGCGACGAGCGCGACGTGGTCGGGATCGGCTACGGGAAGGCCAACGAGGTCCCGGTCGCGATCCAGAAGGCGGTCGAGCGGGCCAAGAAGAACCTTTACCGCGTGCCCAAGCACGGCGCGACGATCACCCACCAGACCACCGGTGTGTTCGGCTCCGGTCGGGTGTTCCTCAAGCCGGCCGCTCCCGGTACCGGCGTCATCGCCGGCGGTGGCGTCCGCGCCGTACTGGAGCTTGCCGGGATCCACGACATCCTCTCCAAGAGCCTGGGCTCGCAGAACCCGATCAACCTCGTCAAGGCGACGATGGCCGGGCTCGAGTCGCTGCGCACGCCGGATGAGGTCGCCGAACTGCGCGGGATCTCGATCAACCAGGTGCTTGGACTGACCGCCGAGCCTGAGGCCGCCGAGCCCGCCTCGAACGGCAACGGGAGCGCGGAAGCGCCGCAAGGGGCTTCAGACGCGGTCCCAGCATCCGGTCCTGAGGAGCCACAAGCGTGAGCATCAAGGTCACGCAGCGCAAGTCGCGCAACGGCTCTGACAAGCGCCAGCTCGCCACGCTGCGTTCGCTTGGGCTGCGCCGGATCGGGCAGACCGTCGAGGTCAGCGACACTCCGCAAATCAGGGGCATGCTCCACAAGGTGCGCCATCTGGTCGAGGTCGACGAGTCATGAGCGTGGATCCGGAAGAGCGCGACGAGCGGATCGGGCTCCACAACCTGACTCCCGCGCCCGGGTCGCGGCGTCCGCGCAAGCGCGTCGGCCGCGGTGAGGGCTCGGGGACCGGCAAGACCGCCGGCCGCGGACAGAAGGGCTACGGATCGCGCTCGGGCGCCAAGCAGCGCGCGCGCTTCGAGGGCGGCCAGAACCCGATTCACATGCGGATGCGCAAGCTGCGCGGCCCGCACATGAAGAAGTCGATGCCGTTCGAGCCGTTTCGGACGCACACCCAGCCGGTCAACCTGCTCGACCTCGAGGGTCGCTTCGAGGCGGGCGACGCCGTTACGCTTGAAGCAATGCACGCCAAGGGTCTCGCCACCCGCAAGGAGATCCGGGTCAAGGTGCTCGCCAAGGGCGAGCTCTCCAAGGCACTGACGGTCCACGCGCACGCGTTCAGCAAGGCCGCGCGCGAGCAGATTGAGGCCGCCGGCGGGACGTGCCAGCTGATCGAGGAGTGACGGGCCGGCCATGATCGCCACGATCCTCGGCGCATTCAGGGTTCGTGACATCCGCGGCAAGATCTTGTTCACGGCGGCGGTCCTGGCGCTGTATCGCCTGGGCACGCATATCCCGGCGCCGGGTGTGAACTCGTCCGCCGTCAACGCGATCCAGCAGAACTTCGGCGGCAACAGCATCCTCGGCCTGCTGAACCTGTTCTCAGGCGGCGGCCTCGGGCGGATCGCGCTGTTCGCGCTGGGGATCATGCCCTACATCACCGCGTCGATCATCTTGCAGCTGCTGACCGTCGTGGTGCCCTCGTTGGAGAAGCTCTCCAAGGAGGGAGAGGTTGGCCAGGCGCGCATCACCCAGTACACGCGCTACCTGACGGTCGGCCTGGCGTTTGCCCAGTCGATCGGCTACGTGTTCCTGTTCAAGAGCTTCCAGACCCAGGCCGGCGTCACGCTGATCTCGAACTTCACGCTCGCCAAGGTCTTCCTGATCGTCGTCTCGCTCACCGCCGGCACCGTGCTGCTGATGTGGATGGGCGAGCTGATCACCCAGCGCGGAATCGGCAACGGCATCTCGCTGCTGATCTTCGCGAGCATCGTGGCCCGGATCCCGCACGGCCTCCAGGCGTGGTGGAACAACCCCGACCAGGTGTTCCGCGTGATCATGCCGTTCATCGTGATCGGCGTGGTGGCGGCGATCGTGTTCGTCCAGGAGGGCCAGCGTCGGATCCCGATCCAGTACGCCAAGCGCGTGATCGGCCGCCGGATGACTGAGGGCGGCCAGACCTACCTGCCGCTGCGCGTGAACATGGCCGGCGTGATCCCGGTGATCTTCGCGGCGAGCCTGATGGCCGTGCCGCCCACGATCGGGCAGCTGATCGGCCAGAACCGCACCAACAACTGGGCCACGCACGTCGCCTCGTTCTTCAATCCGCAGGGGTGGCACTACGTGCTGGGCGAGAGCATCCTGATCATCTTGTTCACGTACTTCTATACGGCGGTCACGTTCAACCCCGTCGACCAGGCCGACAACCTCAAGAAATACGGTGGCTTCATCCCGGGGGTTCGACCAGGTAGGCCCACGGCCGAATTCCTCGACCGCATCCTTGCTCGCCTGACGTTCCCAGGAGCATTGTTCCTGGCTGCAGTCGCGGCTCTGCCGACGATCCTCATCAATCAGACCAGCGCCAACTTCTTCTTCGGAGGCACGTCGATCCTGATCGTGATCGGTGTCGCGCTGGACACGATGAAACAGCTCGAAGCGCAGCTGATGATGCGCAACTACGAGGGCTTCTTGAAATAGCTCCCGGCCCGCGTGCGGGCCGGACCGGAGCTGTGCTTTAAACCCTGGGGTAGGACCCTGGCGCGAAGCCGCGGGCGACGGCTTAGCTTGTACGACACACCGGTGCTGCCGTTGTGGGGCAACTGGCAGCACCCCTTCATTACCAGGCTCCCCGGGGCGCGGGAGCTGTGGGGGCAGAGCTGCGGGTGGTCGGCAAGGGAGCCGGCCGGCCGCAGCTTTCAGTGGGCGGCACGGAAGCTTTAGTGGGCGGCACGGAAGCCGGCCCCCACACCGATCCCCTGACGACTCTCCAAAAGCTGCCTAAAACTAGGGTGTCTGCCTGGTGTGAAGGCGCTGGAGCCGCCATATCTTGTTGCCACAGAGGGAGTCGAGCGCTGCCCGCTGGGGGCTAAAGGCAGGCAGCGCCCGCCACCTTGGTAGGGGGCTCATCTTGGGGGCGGAGGTTTTCGGAGGGTTCTCCGGTGTGGCACGGGGCGCGCCGCACCGGGGGTCCGCCGGACCGATCCTCCGTCACCGCGTTCTCTGCGTCGATACAGTGGTGCCTCGTGTCTGAGCTCGACCTCATATTGCTTGGCCCGCCGGGGGCCGGAAAGGGCACCCAGGCCCAGCGGCTCCAGGAGGATTTCCAGGTGCCGTTCATCTCGACCGGCGACATGCTGCGGGCCAACGTCAAGGGCGGGACCGAGCTCGGCCAAGAGGCTGACAAGTACATGAAGGCCGGCGATCTGGTGCCCGACGGCCTGATCGTGGCGATGGTCGCCGAGCGCCTGGGCGAGGAGGATGCGCTCGACGGCTTCATCCTCGACGGCTTCCCGCGGACGATCGAGCAGGCCAAGGCGCTCGACAAGCAGCTATCGGAGCTCGGCCGCCGGGTGACCGCGGCGCTGTTGATCGACGTGCCCGACGAAGAGGTCATCAAGCGACTCTCGGGCCGGCGCGTGTGTGTCAAGTCAGGGCACAACTACCACGTCGACTACGACCCGCCCAAGCACGAGGGCGTCTGCGACCAGGACGGATCACGCCTGATCCGCCGCGAAGACGACGACCCAGAGGTCATCTCCAACCGCCTGCGCGTGTACCACGACCAGACCGCCCCGCTGATCGATTACTTCGACGAGAAGGGCGTGATGCGGCGGATCGACGGCACGCGCGACGCTGCCGAGGTCCACGATCACATCCGTGCGGTGATCGCGACTCTGAGGCTCGAGGACAACTTCTAGACTCGGTCTAGTGATCATCAAGAAGAGCCCCGAGGAGATCGACCGGATGGCAGCCGCCGGCGCCGTCCTGGTCAAGACCCTGAACCTGCTGGCTGGGAAGGTCCGTCCCGGCGTCACCACGCGCGAGCTCGACGAGGCCGCCGAGAAGTTCATCCGCTCCCAAGGGGGGGAGCCTGCGTTCAAGGGCTACCGCGGGTTCCCCGGCTCGATCTGCGCGTCGCCGAACTCGATGATCGTCCACGGGATCCCGGGTCCGTACAAGCTGGCCCGTGGCGACATCCTGTCGGTCGACGTCGGAGTGGTCCTCGACGGATGGGTCGCCGACGCCGCGCGCACGTTCCCGGTCGGGCCGGTCACGCCGGTCGCGAGCAAGCTGCTGACCACCACGGAGGAGTCGCTGCTGATCGCCGTGGACAAGTGCCGCGCCGGCAACCATCTGGGCGACATCTCGCACGCCATCCAGGAGCACGTCGAGGCGGCCGGGCTGTCGATCGTGCGGTCGCTCGTGGGCCACGGGATCGGCCGCAGCATGCATGAGGAGCCCCAGATTCCCAATTACGGCAAGCCGGGCACGGGGATCGTGCTCGAGGAGGGCATGGTGCTCGCGGTTGAGCCGATGGTCACGGCCGGTCGCCACGCGATCCGCGTTGCGGACGACCACTGGTCGATCTACTCCCAGGATGGATCACTGGCGGCCCACTTCGAATTCACGATCGCGATCACGGCCGCCGGACCCCGGATTCTGACTCCCTGGCACGAGGCCGGGAACGGCCGCGCGGCCGCCTGAGGTGTGGTGCTAACATCAGCCGGTGCGCGCTCGTAGCGCTTTGTTTGCGCTGCGTGCCGTTCCCCAGCGCCGGTAGCGGCGACCTGAAGCGGTCGCCAGAGCCGGGCCGAGGGACTATCCGAGATCACTCACGACGAGAGCGAAGACGTGAAAGTACGACCGTCGGTCAAGCCGATGTGCGAGAAGTGCAAAATTATCCGCCGCAACGGACGGGTTCTTGTGATCTGCTCGAACCCGCGCCACAAGCAGCGCCAAGGATGAGGAGGCTGAGGTAGCAATGGCACGTATCTCCGGCGTCAACATCCCGCTCAATAAGCGTGTTGAGATCGGCCTCACGTACATCTACGGGATCGGCCGCTCCACGTCGAACAAGCTGCTGGCCGAGGTCGGCATCGAGCCTGACCGCAAGGTTCGCGATCTGACCGAGGACGACGTGATCAAGCTGCGCGAGAGGATCGACTCCGAGCTGACGGTCGAGGGAGACCTCCGCCGTGAGCGCTCGCAGGCGATCAAGCGCCTGCAGGAGATCGGTAGCTATCGCGGGCTTCGCCACCGTCGCGGGCTGCCCGTTCGCGGACAGAACACCAAGACCAACGCCCGCACGCGCAAGGGCCCCAAGCGGATGCAGGTCGCCGGCAAGAAGAAGGCCACCAAGAAGTGAGTCCTGCCCCTCGGAGACCTCAGCGCGGCCGCCGGCGTGTTCGCAAGAACATTCCGGTCGGCCAGGCCCACATCAAGACCTCGTTCAACAACACGATCGTCTCGCTCACCGACCGCGAGGGCAACGTGATCGCGTGGGAGTCCGCCGGCGGCGCCGGCTTCAAGGGCTCTCGCAAGTCGACCCCGTTCGCCGCGCAGG
>DASYFZ010000042.1:0-4256 GCA_036000295.1 Solirubrobacteraceae bacterium | reverse complement strand
GCACAGGCGTGGGAAATGTCGCTCGCGCATGAGTTAGGCCTCGTTCGGCGGCTGCGAAGCCGGCGGGTAGGCGTCGACCATGTACTTGTCGCCGCGCAGCGCGGCCAGCACCCGGGCGAGCGGGGCGCGTCGAGCCGTCGGTCGGGGGGTGGCGACGCCCGCTCGCCGGCCGTCCTTGTGAGTCGAGGGGGCGGCTTCGGCGTGGACCTGTGACGGCTCAGGGATGATTCCCGGTGCCGGCGAAGTGTGAGATTCAACGGGAGACGTGGTATGCATCTCGGCGACCTTTCGAACGCGCCGAACCGACTCCGGCGCTAGCGGTTGCGGGGGCTGTTCCGTCGCTCTGACGGATCCTCCGCGGGACGTTTTGACGCGGTCGAGATCTCGTGAGACGCGGCTGAGATCTCCCGGACCGCGCGTGTCGAGCGAACTACCGGTTCCCGACGCCGCGGCCTAGCCGCGCCGAGCCGACGCCGGCGAGCACGACGCGTGCGGCGTCCTCCGTATGTTCATATGACGCGAAGCTCGGGGATCGCCCGAGGCTGTTGCCGTCGCGATCGATCAGGTTCCAGTGGTAGTCGCCGCCGTTGTCCTCAACTACGAGGAACTCCATCGACGCCGAATCGGATGCAACTGCCGCGCCGTGATTGGCGCCCGTTGCAGCGCGAGCCTTCTTCGTTGCGGTGGCCATTGCCAACCGCCTCTCTGCCCTTCTGACCGGAAACGTCGCCCGGAAAGCGAGAAGAGCTTGAGGCTCACTGAGCGCATCACGGAGTTTACCAGATTTCCGACCCAGTAACTCGGAATTAGATGACGACCCTGGTCGAGAGAAGCGGCGACAGGACCGCTCGAGGCGGCCTGAGCGCCTATGAGGTTGATCTGATCGCGGTGAACACGTCCAGGATCCAAGTCCATCCTGTAGCGGTTAGACAACCGCAGGTTGTCGCCCTGCTCGACGCCTTGACCTCGGAATTAGCGGGCGAGGGTTACACGGCTGAGCAAACCTTCGGTTACACCGCCGACCAGCTGCAATCGGCAAACGTTTACCTGGTCGGAGCCCGCGTCGACGACGAGCTAGTCGGCATCGGCGGCCTTCAACTGCAGGAGGGTGGTGTCGGCGAACTCAAGCGTTTCTTCGTGACACCGGAGCATCGTGGCACCCTTCTACCGGCGGCATGGGTTCGTTGAGATCCCGCGGTTCGCCCCCTACCTGGCGAGTGAGACCTCGGTGTGCATGCAGCGGGTGGTTGGACACGAATCCGCGAGCCCCGCGCCGCCTGTGGATGCCACTGGCCATTGACCCGAGGGCCGGGCTGCCGCTTGGAGACATGGGGCCGCCGAAACGAACGAGCCTGCCTCAGAGCGAGGCCCGCTGTCCGCACGGATTTGCGCGGTGCCGACGATTCCGACGCGGCTCTCGGCGGGCCATTTGCGAGCGCCCGGCGTTGTGGGTGCAAACGAACAGCACGCGTTTCATCTGGGGCTCCCTCATGCGGCGGCGACTAGCTTCTCGGCGTACTCGCCGGGCAGGCCTGCCGCAGTGACTTCGCGGGCCACCGCCTCGGCGTCGTAGGGGACGCGCTCGATCGACGCTGCGACGTGGCCGGCGTCGTCGAGCTCGAGGATCGCGAACCCGGCGCGGCGGTCGCCGTCCTTGGGCTTGCCGACCGAGCCGCAGTTGACGAACAGCACTCCGCCGTACTCGTGGATCCAGGGCTTGTGGGTGTGCCCGAACATGAGCGTGCCGGCCGTCTCGGTGGCGGCCAGTCGCTCATAAAGGCTGGCGGGCTTGTCCTCGAACAGGTACTCGTTGACCTTGCGCGGGGATCCGTGGACTAGGTGCACCCGTTGGGTACAGCCGAGCTCGAAGGTCAGGTCAAACGGCAACCCGCGCATGAAGTCCTTTGACGCCTGGTCGGTGTGCTCGAGCGTCCATGCCACCGATTGTTGGCCAAGCTCGCGATCGTGCTGGGTCACGTATGCGCACCCGCAGTCATCGAGTTCGCGTGCGATCGCGTAGTCGTAGTTGCCGTAGATCGTCGGGATCCGGCAGTCCGCGATCAGGCGACACACCTCGTTCGGGTGCGGCCCGTAGCCGACCAGGTCGCCGCCGCAGAACAGGCCGTCGACGCCGATCGCGTCGATCGCCGCAAGGCTCGCCTCGAGCGCGGGCAGGTTGCCGTGGATGTCGGTGATCACGGCGACTCGCTTCAACTCTTTCCCCCTGCGGGTCGTTGTAGGTCAAGCAGGTGGACGTTCGGTACGAGCAGCTCGATCAGGTCCCATACGTGTGACGTCAAGGCAGTGGCGCAGCAGGGGGCTCAGTTCAGCGGACACGGCGATCCTCACGAGGAATGCGCGGCGAGTGTATAGATTGACAGGCGTGACTTCAATCGATATATGTAGATAGATGGCTGTCAATATGGAACTGACTCCCAAGGTCAAGCGGCAAGCGGGCGAGCGCTGCTGCGAGCCGGTCGTATATCCCGACGTCGAACGCGATCACGCGATCCGCATGGCCGAGGTCGCCAAGGCGCTCGGCGATCCCGTACGCCTCCAGCTCGTCGACGTGCTCAAAAAGCACGCCGGCAAGGTCTGCGTATGCGAACTGGTGCCGCTGTTTGACCTCTCTCAACCCACCGTGTCTCACCACCTGAAGGTGTTGCGCCAGGCCGGGATCGTCGGCTCAGAGCGCGAGGGCCTGTGGGCCTACTACTACGTGATCCCCGAAGCGCTGAAGGAGCTGTCCACGTGGCTGAGCTGACCGACATCCGAGAGATCGTGCGCGAGCGCTACGCCAGCGCCGCCAAGGCAGCGGCGGCGGGCGCTCACGATCAGGCGCAGGCATTGGAATCCGAATCGGGTTGTTGCGGCTCGGACGGTGCTGGCTGCAGCCCGGCGGACGCGACCGGCGTGTTCGGCGCAGCCGTTTACGACGACGCCAGCCGCGAGAGCGTGCCCGACGCAGCGGTGAGCGCGTCGCTGGGCTGCGGGGTGCCGACAGCGGTCGCCGATCTGCGGGATGGCGAGACGGTCCTTGATCTGGGCTCCGGCGCCGGGGTGGACGTGCTGATCTCCGCTCGCCGCGTGGCCCCGACGGGCAAGGCGATCGGGCTCGACATGACCGACGAGATGCTCGAGCTAGCCAGGGCCAACGCGGCCGACGCCGGCGTTGAGAACGTCGAGTTCGTCAAGGGCTATCTCGAGGACATGCCGCTGCAGGACGCCAGCGTCGACGTCGTGATCTCAAACTGCGTGATCAACCTCTCGGGCGACAAGCCTCAGGTGCTGCGCGAGGCGGCTCGGGTGCTGCGGCCCGGAGGGCGGTTTGCGGTGTCCGACGTGATCGCCGACCCGGATATGGATGAGGCCACCAAGGCCGACATGGCGGCATGGACGGGTTGTGTCGCCGGTGCGCTCACAGAGGTCGAGTTTCGATCGGCGCTGGAGGAGGCCGGCTTTAAGCAGATCGAGATCCGCCCGACGCACCGCGTGCACGAGCATGCCTCGTCGGCGATCGTGCGGGCGAGCAAGCCCTCAGCCGGAGGCTGCTGCGAGCCTCAGGCGCTCGCGAGCTGCTGCGAGCCCGAGGACAAGGAGCAGTGCTGCGGGGACGCATCTGCGGCCGCGCCGTCGAGCTGCGGCTGCCAGGCGTGAGCGCCGCGGCGCACCTGCACGGCCGGGTTTGCGGCGAGCCGTTCGTGGGCCGACACGAGCGCTTGGTCGGACCGGCTCACAGCAAGCCGGCCAAGTGCACCCGATAGGACTCGGACCTCCACTGCAAACCTCGGCGCAGTACTCGCGCGACGTCATGTGCCGGGTGTCTCAGGACGGTGTGGTCGTTCGACGCGACAGACGCGTTGGGCTATACGCAGCACTGCACGTGACCACTAGCAGCTAGCTCGCCAAATACTGGAAAGCGTGTGGGAGGATCCGCCGACCGCGGTGCAGGTCTTCGCGACGGGCACGCTACCGACGACCGGTAGCTGATATCGGCGCTGACCGGGTTCGGCGTTGGCTCGACCTTCCAATTGTGCGTGCCGGTGTCGCTTGCCGCGCCCGCCAGCGCTGCACCCGCCGTCACAATCGCTGTCAAGCCAAGCACGACAGTGGACGTCCCCACCATCGTAATCCACGCCGCCAGCAGCGCGCGGCCCGAGACTCACCGATGCCTGGGCGACATATCGCATCCGATCCGGTCGCCATCGCTTTCCTTTCATACACCGAGCCCGGGACCGGCCACAACGGTCCTGCTG
>DASYFZ010000004.1:0-2790 GCA_036000295.1 Solirubrobacteraceae bacterium | reverse complement strand
CGGGTGATCGGAACGGGCCGGGCGGCCGACAGAGACCGTGCGCTCGGTCTTGGCGTCGAGGAGTTCATGGACTTGGAGAGCGACCGTCTGGAGGACGCCGGCGAAGCCGACGTGGTGCTCGACGTAATCGGCGGTGAGATCCTCCAGCGTTCGATCGCGCTCGTACGCGCCGGCGGCACGCTCGTCACCATCGCCGAGCCGCCCGCGATCCAGCCTGAGAACGGGCAGGCGATCTTCTTCGTCGTTGAGGCCGATCGCTCCCAGCTCGCCGAGCTCGCCCAGCGGCTGCGCGACGGCCGACTGGCTTCGAATGTGGGGGCGGTGCGGGCGCTTGCCGAAGCGCCCGCCGCGTTCGGGCCGCACGCTCCGCGTGTGTCCGGGAAGACGATCATCCAAGTCACCGAGGGCTGGTAACCCCAGCGATCGACGACATTGCTGACCGCTAGGACCTGGGCGTCGTCGAATGACGCCTGTCGAGGTGCCTCTCCCTCCCCCGATCTCATTCGCCAACGTGTCGGCCCCGACAGCCACGGGCCGCCCCGCGGCGAGTCAGGCCACCACTCTCCGGGTCGGCTGGGCTGGCCGCCGATGCCCACAGGAGTGAGCCCAGGCGGATCCCGGAAGAGCGATGGCGCGTGATCTGGCTCAGTACCGGCCGGTGAGCTGGACGCGAAGCATCCACTGCTGCTCTTCAAGCGCCCGCACGACGTCGATGAGGACATCTTGGGAAGCCAAGTCGATCTCGCCTAGCCTGTCCATACGGGCCCGCACAAGCTCGCTGACCTTGCTGATCCGCTGGACCAACTCCCATATCAGCGCGTGGTCCTCAACCGGCCCCTGCGCCACCGGGGTGAGCGGCGAGCCGGCCGCCACGGCCTGCGCCTGCCCGTCCGGAACGTAACCAAGCGCGACCGCCCGCTCGGCGACCGTATCGGAGAGCTCTCGCCAAGAATCCACCAGCTCGTCTAAATGCAGGTGCAGAGGTCGGAACAGCGGGCCCACGACGGCCCAGTGCAGCTGCTTGCCGATCAGCGACAGATCGACGAGCTCATGGAGCGTCACTTCCAACTCGTGGCCAACCGCCTCGCGCTCGTGCGGCTCGTCGAGCACCGGTAGATGGGTCGAGGTTCCGATTTCAGCCACGGCGTGCCTCCTTTGTCTGGCGGTCGACTCGTTGGGCGCCCGGTGTCGAGGCGCCAACGACGATCGCCTGCCTGTTCGTGCGCGTGCGCGACCCGGATGGTCGGCACACATTTCGGACGGACCGTACGCGCCCGGCTACTGCCTGCGATCACGAAGCTCGTTCGCTCAATATCGATCGCCGTTCGCTCTGCACAGTCGCACTCCGCGGTAATGCCCACTGACACGCGCTAGCCATCGGTGAAAAGCCCCAGGCTCTCGTGGCGCGGACTGCAGATGCGCTGTTCCCGGCGAGAGGTGGTGGCGAAGAGTCAAATAGACGTCCCAACGCACGCGCTCGAGCGTTGTCATTGCGCGCTGGAGCAGTCAGGGCGTTTCACGCTCTGACGCATGGCCCGGCGCGGCGGGTCGGCACCTCCGCGACTCGGTCTGGACGGGTCTGGCGCGACGGTGAGCAATAGCCCGGCGCCACGTCACGCGGCTGTTGACCGGCGGACGCGCCGAGGTAACACCACTCGCGTGATCGCGTGATCGCGTTTGGCGCTTGCCGCGCGCGGCGCTCCGGCGAGCATGGTGATGAGTCATTTGATGACGCCCGTCAGACGAGGAGCCTGATCGTTAGGAGGAAACGGGATGTTTAAGCAGATCGTTGTCGGCGTTGACGGACGGGCAGGCGGCTGCGACGCGGTAGCGCTCGCCAAGCTGCTGGTCGCAGCGGGCGGGGAGCTCACGCTCGCCCATGTCGTTCCGGGCGATGCCCACGCCTGCCGCGGCGGCCCGGCGTACGAAGCTCCCGAGGCGGAGCGTGCCGAGGCGATGCTTGAAACGGTGCGCGAGGAGGCGGGTGTCGAAGCGCACCTTCGCTGGCGCGGATCTTCTTCGGTGGGACGCGGCCTGCATGAGCTTTGCGAACTGATTGGCGCCGATCTGGTGACCGTGGGTTCATCCCGGCGGGGGCTACTCGGGCGGGTGCTCATCGGGGACGACACCAGCGCGGCGCTGAACGGCGCGCCGTGTTCGATCGCGATTGCGCCGATTAACTACTCACAGCAGCCGGGTGCGATCCGCGAGATTGGCGTCGGGTACGACGGCTCTCCCGAGAGCGAACACGCACTCTCGGTGGCCAGGATGCTCGCCGGCGCGGCCGGTGCCAAGCTCTCAGCGCTCGAGGCTGTGTCGCTTCCGTCAGACGCCTTTCTCGGGCCAGGGGCGGTCGATAACACGCCCGAGCGCCTCCTCGAGGATGCGCGCGGGCGGATCGCCGCGCTCGGTGACGTCGAGCCACACGCGGCCTACGGCCAGCCTGCCGAGGAGCTAGCGCTGTACAGCGCGTCGCTCGATCTGCTGATCGTTGGCTCGCGGGGCTATGGCCCGATCGGACGCCTGATCCACGGAAGCACCTCCCAGCAGCTTGCGCACAGCGCCCGCTGTCCGCTCCTGGTGCTCGCCCGTACGGCCCGCCCCCAGCGCGACGGATGAAGCGGCGGAACACGGTCGGGAGGGCAGGGTGCCGCTGAAGGGATGACGGTGGATAGAGAGAAGCCGTTTCGGCGAGCAATTCTGTCGAGCGGTGTGTCGTTTTGGGCGGTGGCCGCGACCGGTCTCTTGGCGGCTGCCACGAACGCCGCGGCGTCACCCCTCTCCCGCGTC